>WRAL01000222.1 GCA_009780285.1 Treponema sp. | reverse complement strand
CGCGATCTTCTTGTCGGCGAGCTTGCCACCATAATCGACATTACCGTGGATTCGCGCAATCCGCAGGAATTCCTCGTGCACACTTCAGGTTATGTGCTTGTGCAGGGAGATTCGGCGCGGAGCTTCGAGCTTAGAAGCGGGCTGGACGAAACCGGCTTTTCGCATATTTTCTGGGGGGACACCGGCCAGCGAATGGTGTTCGAGCGCGGCAGCCTTGGCGCGCTTCTTGAGCTGCGCGACGATACCATAGCGCAGGAGATTCGTGCGCTCGATACCATGACGATGAGCTTTATCGATATGGTGAACGAGATTCATCGCGATGGATACGGGCTTAACGGAACGAGCGGGGTAAACTTTTTTTCCGAGTTTCCTTTTGTTCCTAATGTTTTTGGCAATTTCGATCGTGCCGGCGCCGGCGAGTTCGATTCAAGCTATGTCTACAGAATCAATGGAAGCAATGCGCTGGATATGCGCGCCATGCCCGGCCTCGAGGGAACGATTACCCTTTCCGGCGCGCTGGGCGACATCGACGTGCGCTATTTCGCCACGGACACAATCGCTGACATTATTGGCAGGATTAACAATTCAGGCGCGGAAGTCGTGGCCAGCCTTAATCGCGACGGGCTTCTTTCCTTCCGCGCGACTGCGGCCGAGGCCGTAAACGGCGCGCGCGAAAACCCGGACTTTGTAATCCGGCATGTAAGCGACTCGGGGCATTTCCTTGCCGGTTACGCCGGGCTTTTGGGCGACGGCGGCTCCTTCGATTGGGGCGCGCCCTTTGCCGTGGCCAACCTGCGCGAGGGCGCCAGCTTTGCCGTCGCGCCGGTCTCGCATCCTTCCGGCTGGATACAGGTGAACCCCGAGATCGCGCGGGATCCCAGGCTTGTCGCCGCCGGCTTTGGCGAAAACGGCAGGGATGCGAATCCCGGAAACGGGGACGCGGCGCAGGCCATCGCCTCGATTAGGAACACAGCCGTTATGGTTGGCAGCCTTGCCACCTTCGACGATTATTTCGCCGATGCCGTTGGCCGCATAGGCCTTTTGGGCGAGCAGAGCGGAAGGTCGCTTGCGATGGAAGACAGGATGGTTAGGCATTTGGAGGATCTGCGCCAGTCGATTTCCGGCGTGAACGTGGACGAGGAACTTTCGAACATGCTGCGCTTTCAGCAGGGATACAACGCCGCCGCGCGTTTTATCACCACGGTAAACCAAATGCTTGATGTGCTTATGAGGATGGGCGCGTAAGGCATTGCGCCTTGCGCTAAATTTTAAGGAGCGGAAAATGCAGAGAATATCGACGAGCATGCCTTTCGAGAACGCGCGGTTTAACCTGATGCAACAGCAGTCGCGCATCTCGAATTTGCAAAACCAGATCACCGGCGAAAATCGCATACAGGAATTGCGCGACGATCCCTTGGCGGCGGCGCGCGCCGTGCGCTACGAGTCCTTCGCGACGCGCCTCCAGCGCTTTGAGCAGAACACGCTTTACGCGCAGGATCATTTTAACCTGACCTACGCGCACATGGATTCGGCGCTTTCGATCGTGCAGCGCGTTCGCGAGCTTTCGGTGATGGCGGCGAACGGCATTTACACGCAGGAAGATCTTCGCAACATGGCTATCGAAGTGAACGAAATGCTTGGCGAGCTTGTTTCAATCTCAAACGCTGTGGGGCCGGACGGCAACCAGCTTTTTGGCGGCGACCGCGCCTTTACCGAGCCTTTCCGCATCGTCGAGGGCCTTGTCGAAGGCGGCCGCGAAAACATGATCATCCGCGTGGATTATCGCGGCGCCGGCGCCTCGCGCAATGCGGAGATAAGCGAAGGCACTTTCGTTAACCTTGACCTTTCCGGCGGCGAGGCGTTCTGGGCTGAAAGGATGCAGATTTTTTCCAGCGTGAACGCCACCAATTACCGGGTAAGCGAGCCAGGATCGTTCTTCCTAAACGGCGAGGAAATCGCCGTGACCATAGGCGACACGCTGCCCTCGATTGTGGCGCGCATCAACGATTCGGCGGCGCCGGTTATCGCGTCGATAGACCCCACCACAAGCGGGCTTGTGCTTCGGGGCACGGGCCCTGGCTACATTCGCGCCGAGGACGGCGCTCAGGGCGCGACGGTGCTTAGGGATTTGGGAATTATTCGCGGGAACATGGACACGAGCGTAACGCTTTGGGACGAAACGCGCTCGACGGTTTCCGGCGGGTCGGCTTTCGACATGATGATACGCCTTCGCGACGCGATGTTCCGAGGGGATCATGAATTTATTGGAAGCCAGGGCGTTGCCGGCATGGACATGGCGCTTGAAAATATGGTTACGCGCATTGCCGACATTGGCAGCCGCCAGCATCGTGTGGAAGTGACCTGGAACAGGCTTAACCGCGAAATCCCCGACCTGCAGTCCTACATCGCGCGGGAAGTCGGCGTGAACATGGCGACGGCGGCCACCGATCTAAGCATGATGGAACTTGCGCATCGCGCCAGCCTTCAAACCACGGCAAGGCTTTTGCCCGTGTCGCTTTTGGACTTTCTTCGGTAGCGCAAAGTGAAGGTAGCGACAAAGGCTTACGGGCTTATCGAGGCGGACGAACGGCAAAAAATATTTTTCCCGATGGGGCTTATCGGCTTCGAGAAGTGCAAGAACTATATTCTTCTCGATGCCGAGCGCCAGCCTTTCTATTGGCTGCAGTCCACGGACTTTGAACATGTGGCCTTCGTTCTGGTAAGCCCTTTTTTGTTTCGCCCGGATTACGAGATTAACGTAAGCAACGACGAGCTTGCCGAGATCGGCATTTGCACGCCAGATTCCGCGCTGATTTTTTCTATTGTAACGATTCCGAACGACGGCGGGCCTATTACGGCTAACCTTCAAGGCCCGCTTGTTATCAACCGCGACGCAAAGGCCGGCAAGCAGGCCGTTCTTTCCGACGGCCGCTGGAAAATAAAGCACGACATTATTGCGGAACTGGCGGCTATTCAGCCGGCGGCTATTCAGCCGGCGGCTATCCAGCCGCTGGCCGCGCAGCCGCAAGCTCTGTTGCATGCCGGAAATGCCTGATGCTTATACTGTCGAGAAAAATTGATGAAAAAATCGTTATAGGGGACGATATTTCCGTTTCCATAGTCGAGATACGCGGCGACCAAGTGCGCGTGGGAGTGGACGCTCCAAAAAATGTCAAGGTTTTTCGTAAGGAAGTATTCGACGCGATAAAGGCCGAAAATCTTGCCGCCTCCGAATCGCGGCCCGTTCTTCCCATCATGGATTTTGGCCCGCTTGGAAGCGCCGCCCTGCGCGGCAAGGCGCTCGAGCAAATAGTCGGCAAAAAGTAAAATTGATAGTAGAGGCACTTGCAAAACTTCAGGTTTGCAAGCGCAACCGCTAAAAAATGCATGTTTCGTAGCCCATAGGGCGAGAAACTGCATAGCCTCGGCAAAACTAACCGAGTTTTGCAAGAGGCTCGTAGTTAAGGAGGTCGCTCATGCCGTATATTTCAGTAAAAACGTCCGTAAAACTTAGCCAGGCGCAGGAGCTCGCGGTAAAGGCCGAGTTTGGCCGCCTGGTGGAAATAATCCCGGGCAAAACGGAAGAAAACACGATGGTGGACTTTTCCGACTCGCGCTCGATGTACAAGGCCGGAAACGCCGGGCCTTGCGCCTTTGTCGAAATGCGCCTTTGGCGCAAGGCGGAGATCGACGCGAAAAAGCGCTTTGTCGAGGAAGCCTTCGCCATGCTGCGCCGCGAGCTTGCCGTCGAGGAAAAAAACATTTTTATCAACGTGCTTGAATTCGACGAAT
>WRAL01000221.1 GCA_009780285.1 Treponema sp. | reverse complement strand
TTTGAATATCCGCCTTCGATTACGCAGGGCCTGCAAACGCCGCTTTTGAAAGACATTTCCGAGGAGGGCGTTACTCTTTCGGGCGGCGAGGCGCAGAAGGTCGCGATCGCCCGCGCTCTTTACAAGAACGCGCCTTTTGTCCTTTTGGACGAGCCGACGGCGGCGCTGGATCCAGAGTCCGAGTTTGACGTTTATTTTAGGATTAACAAAATTTCCGACGCGAAATCGGTGGTGTATATTTCCCACCGGCTTGCGTCCTGCCGTTTTTGCAGCGACATTATCGTTTTTGACGAAGGAAGGCTTGCGCAGAACGGCTCGCACGAGGAGCTTCTTGCGCAGGAAGGCGGCAAGTACCGCGAGCTTTGGAACGCGCAGGCGCAGTACTATGGCGAATCGGCCGGTGGCTGATTCGCCTCGGAGATTTGGGGCGGGCCTTGGCCCGCCCCAAATCTCCACTGAAGTTAAAGAACCTGCGTCATCCAGCCTTTTGTGTCGGGCACGGCGCCGTACTGAATGCCCTTGATCGCCGCCTGTATCTGCGCCGAAAGGCCGCCGCTTGCGAAGGCCGCCTTGCGCCCGTTCCAGGTGAGCGAGGAGATCGGCACGGCGCCGGCGGCCGTCCCGCAGACGAAGCATTCGGCGGTTTCGTCCATGGCCTCCTCGATGCTCACCTTGCGCTCGTTCACCGTTATCCCCATGTCGCGCGCAAGCTCGATGATGCTCGCCCTCGTGATGCCGGGCAGAATCGTGTCGCCCAGCGCCGGGGTGGCAAGCTCGCCGGACTTTAGGTAAAAGAAAATATTGCAGGACGAGCCTTCCTCGACGTACTTGCGCTCGGTGGAATCGAGAAAGACGCATTCCATGAAGCCGGCGTCGATGGCCTCGCTTTTCGCCAAGGTCGCGATGGCATAGTTCGATGCGGCCTTGATCCAGCCGGTTCCGTTGGGCGTGGCGCGGAAGCGGTTGGTAACCACCGCGTCGGAGGCGCCGGAAAAGTACGCGCCCACGCGCGTGGCCACCATCATCACCCAAGGATGCCTCGAAAGGTTCACGCCTATTCCGCCCTCGGCGACGGCGAAGGGCCTAATGTAGCCGGCCTCGGCCGAGGCGAAGGTGTCCTTTTCCCAGGCCGGGTTGTAGCGGGGGAGAAAGCCCAGCTTGGCGTTGCGCCTGACCATTTCGACGCAGGCGAGCGTGAAGTCCGCCTCCGGAAAGGGCGGCATCCTAAGGCCGGCCATCGAGCGCGCGAACCTCGCGGCGTTCATTTCAGGGCGGAAAATGGCGAGCGAGCCGTCCTTGCGGGGGAACGCCTTCAGCCCCTCGAAGCAGCCAAGGCCGTACTGCGTCGTGTAGTTTAAAAGCGGCATGTCGGCGTAGCAGTTGCGCGCTTCCTCCAGCGCCTCGCGCCGGGCCGCATCCATCGCGGCCTCCTCCTCCGGCGTCCCGTGCGGCCTTTCCAGATACTCGTCGCGCCAGCCCTCCTCGGAATGCTTAGCGCGATAAACGACAGGGAACGAATTCAACGTAAATGCCATACATGCTCCTTTGGTCTTGCTTTGCGATCATTGTAGCGCGCCGGGCAAAAAAAAGCCAATGGATTTAAGCCATCGGCTTCCGGCCCTTGACGAAAAGGGCGTCCGGCGCTATGCTCATAGTTGAACGATTGTTCAACCGCATGACCGAAAAGGAGGCGCCTATGGCCGCTCGATACGATATTATGGACCGCTGCGACTGTCCCGTATTGCACGAGGAGGTCGTGGAAAAGGTAAAAAAGCGCCTGCCTGACGACCGGCTGCTTTTCGATCTCGCCGAATTCTTCAAGGTTTTCGGCGACTCGACCCGGGTGCGCATAATAAGCGCCCTTCAGCATTCCGAGCTTTGCGTTTGCGACATAGGCGTGCTTTTGGGGATGAGCAAATCGGCGATCTCGCATCAGCTTAGAATACTCAGGCAAAGCCGGCTGGTGAAAAACCGGCGGGAGGGAAAAGTTATTTTTTATTCGCTGGACGACAGGCACATTGCCGCCGTCTTTAAGCAAGGGCTTGCGCACGTAAGCGAGGAGGCGTAATGAGCGCGACGACAAAGGACTACGCGCTGCGCGGCGTTGGCTGCGCCCATTGCGCGTCGAAAATCGAGGACGCCGTCGGCCGACTGGACGGAGTGCTTTCCGCGACCTACATTCACGCAAGCGCGAAGCTGCGCGTTGTTACAAGCGCGCCAGGCGACATGCGGAGCGAGATAGAGCGCATAGCGCGCATGTACGAGCCGACAGCGCAAGTGCTGGAAAGCGCCGTCGCGTTTCAACGGCATGAGGAAAAAGCCGGGGGAAACAAGGCCGCGCTCCTTTTGCTTGTATCGGGCGCGGCTATGTTCCTTGCCGGAATCCTGGCCGGGATCGCCATGCCCCCTCCCTGGGGGGGGCGCGCAGCGCTGGCCCTCTTCGCCGGAGCGTATCTTTTGCTTGGATCCAAAGTGCTTTTGCGAATGGCTAGAAATCTTTTTAAGGGAAGAATTTTCGACGAGAACTTTTTAATGGGAGTCGCGACCCTGGGCGCCATCGCCATAGGAAAATACGCCGAGGCGGTAACGGTAATGCTGTTTTATCAGATAGGCGAATTTTTTCAGGAAATGGCCGTGGCTAAATCAAGGAAAAGAATCGGCGACCTTATGGACATTCGCCCGGATTACGCCAACCTAAAAATCGACGGACGAGTTGAAAAGGTGGCGCCTGAAACGGTACTGCCGGGGGATATTTTTATCGTAAAGCCGGGCGAAAAAATTCCCCTTGACGGCGTTATCGAGGAAGGCGAGGCGATGCTGGACACCGCCGCGCTTACCGGGGAATCAATCCCTCGGAAGGCTCGCGCGGGCGACGCGGTTATTTCCGGATGCATAAACCTAAGCGGCGCTCTTACCATACGCGCGACGCAAACCTTCGGCGAGTCCACCGTGGCAAAGATACTTGCGCTCGTGGAAAGCGCCGCCGGGAAAAAAGCGCCGATAGAAACATTTATAACGAAATTCGCGCGTTACTATACGCCGGCCGTCGTTTCCTTCGCGGCGCTCTTGGCCGTGATCCCGCCCTTGTTTTTTTCAGGCCTTTGGTCCGACTGGATAGGCCGCGCGCTTATTTTTTTAGTGATTTCATGCCCCTGCGCCCTTGTCGTGTCTATACCGCTGGGATTTTTCGGCGGCATAGGCGGCGCCTCGAGAAGAGGCATTTTAGTAAAAGGCGGAAATTTTCTCGAAGCGCTTGCAAATCTTGACATAGCCGTTTTCGACAAAACGGGAACCTTGACGCGCGGCGAGTTTAAGGTAAGGGAAATACGGCCGGCCGCCGGTCTTACTATTACCGAAGACGAGCTTTTGGAAATGGCCGCCGTCGCAGAGGCTTTTTCGAATCACCCAATCGCGCTTTCCATCATCAAGGAATATGGCAAGGAAATTGACAGGGAAAGCATCGAACGTTACGAGGAAATCCCCGGTCTTGGCGTAAGCGCCATTTATAAAGGTCGCGCGATCCTCGCCGGAAACGAAAGCCTGATGGACAAAGCCGGCGTCGCGCGGTATCATACCCAAGGCATAGGAACGCAGGTTCACGTCGCGCTGGACGGCGAGTACGCCGGCTTCATTACGATAGCCGACGCGATAAAGCCGGAAAGCCAGGGCCTTGTCGAAAGCCTTAAAAAACTGGGCGTAAGAAAAACCGTCATGCTTACCGGGGACGCGCCTGAGGTTGCGCGGGCCGTGGCGCAGGAACTGGGGCTGGACGAGTTTTATGCCGGCCTTTTGCCCCAGCATAAGGTCGAAAAAGTTGAGGCGCTTAA
>WRAL01000220.1 GCA_009780285.1 Treponema sp. | reverse complement strand
TCGTACGGAAGACCTTCTCCGCTTCAAGGGGCAGATGGAGCGGCGGGGGCTTCCGGTCAAAATATCTCAGTTGTAGACAGGAGGATCTCATGAACGCACAGAAGGAACGGGTGGCCGGGTCGCAGAAGCAGGCTTCGGGTCAGGGGACAAATGCAGGCAGGAGTTCTCCTGCCGCCGGCAACCTTGCCTCCGAAAGGGTGGCAAGGCTGAGGGAACGGTTTTTGGGCTACAAGCCGAACGTGGACAGCGAAAGGGCGGTCATCTACGATCGCGTCTTCAAAAAGTCCAAGGAGCTTGAGGGCGAACCGCTCATCGTGGCAAGGGCAATGGCCCTGAAGACATTCCTTGCGGAAAGGACAATCTATATCGAGGAAGATCAGCTCGTCGCGGGCTCTTTCGGGCGCAAGCCCCGCGCCTTCCCGATTTACCCGGAAAGCGTGGGCGAAGATCTTGTGGGCGAATACCGCAAACTCCCGACCAGGGAAATCGACCCCTTCGAATACAGCGAGGAAGACCGCGCCATCCTTGAGGAACTGCTCCCCAGGTGGAAGGAAAGTTCGCTTCGCCAGAGGGTTTTCCCGCAGATGAGCGCCGAGGAAAAAAACATGTTCCTCATGGAGCCGGAACACAATATCGTTAAGGGAACCAACGTGTTCACCCTGGACGTGCCGCTTTACGGGCCGGCCGGGCACATCACTCCCGACTACCAGACGGTGCTTGCCGAGGGCTTCGACGGAATCAAGGCCAGGGCGGAAAAACGCCTTGAAAAGGCGAAGGCCGACAAGGACCAGAAGGGCATCGACTTCCTGCGCGCGGCGATCATCTCCTGCGAGGCGATCGTCGGCTTTGCCCGGCGCTACGCGAAACTGGCAAGGGAAATGGCCGAAAAGGAAAGCGACGCGACAAGGCGCGCCGAGCTTTTGGCGATGGCCGACGTCTGCGAGCACGTTCCGGCGAAACCGGCGCGGAGCTTCCATGACGTGGTTCAGGCGGTGTGGTTTATGTTCGTGGGCATTCAGATGGAAGCCTTCCAGAGGTGCTTCAGCAACGGCCGCTTCGACCAGTACGGCTGGCCCTACCTCGAGGCGGACATCAAGGCCGGACGCACCACGATGGATAAGGCGCAGGAACTGCTCGACTGCATGTGGATGAAATACCCTGAAACCAACTACATCAACTCCGAGTACTACTCGCACATCGCTTCCGGCTTCCCCTCGCAGCAGCAGGTGATAGTCGGCGGGCAGACGCCGGAAGGAAAGGAAGCCTCCAACCCGCTCAGCTATATGTGCATCGAGGCATCCATCCACACGCTGCTTCACCAGCCCAGCATCTCGGTGCGTTTCTGCGACGAAACCCCGGACGCGCTGATCGAGAAAGCCTGCGAGCTTGCCAGGATGGGAACCGGCCACCCGTCGTTCTTCAACGACAGAAGGTGCATTCCGGCCCTCCAGAGCAAGGGCATCTCGATCGAGGACGCAAGGGACTACTCGTCGGTGGGCTGCGCAAGCATCCAGCCGACCCGCAAGGACAAGGGTTCCCACAACGCCGGCTACATCAATGTCGCCGCCGCGCTGGAATTCGCGCTGCACAACGGCTACTGGAAGTGCGGTGACAGGCAAATGGGCCTGCAGACCGGCGACGCGACGAAGTTCGAGAAGTTCGACCAGCTTATGGAAGCTTTTGAAAAGCAGATGGCGAACATGATCAAGATCTACTCGGTCGCGGCGGTGAGGGTGGAGAAGGCGCATCAGGAACTGGTTCCCACGCCCTACATCTCCTGCTTCGTCCAGGACTGCATCGGCAACGCCCGCGATCGTAGCGATGGCGGCGCGCTTATCAACTCCGGCATGACCCCGCGCGGAATAGGGCTGGCCGACGTGGCCGACTCGCTTGCCGCCATCAAGAAGCTGGTCTTCGACGACAAAACGCTGACGATGGAGCAGGTGATCAAGGCCCTGAAGGACAACTTCGAAGGGCATGAGCCGCTGCGCCAGACCCTGATAAACAAGGCGCCGAAGTACGGCAACGACGATCCGGCGGCGGACGAAATGGCCAAAAAGGTCGTGGACATCTACGTGGCGGAAACCAACAAGCACCGCAGTCTTTTCGGCGGCCGCTTCCATCCCGGCTTCAGCTCGGTATCGTCCAACGTTCCCTACGGAACGGCGATCTCGGCCCTGCCGAACGGCCGCAGGGACTTCGTGCCCCTGGCCGACGGCTGTTCCCCCAGCCACGGCGTGGATCTTTCCGGTCCCACGGCGGTCGCCGTGTCGGTAGGGCGCCTGGATCACGAGGGCATGAGCGGCGGCTCGATTCTCAACGTTAAGTTCAACCCCAGGACCGTTCAGGGCGACACAGGCCTTAAAAAGCTCAGCCAGTACGCAAAGGGCGCGCTCAGGGCCGGCGTATGGCACATGCAGTACAACATCGTGGACACCGAGGAGATGCGCAAGGCGCAGGCCGAGCCGGAAGAGTACCGCGACATGATCGTCCGCGTTGCAGGCTACAGCGCGTTCTTTACCGGAATGAGCAAGAAGCTGCAGGACGACGTGATCGACAGGACCGAGCACTCCTTGGAGGCTTAGTCCGATTTCCCTTTTGGGGAGGTAGGACGGGGAGGGGGAAACCCCTCCCCAACTGTTTGCGTTGTTTTTTTCTAAATTAAGTTACGGAGGGTGCTTTTGATGAACGGTTTTGAAAACGATGATTTGCTTTTTAGGGTTGACGGCCACGTCGCCACCATTACCCTCAATCGTCCCGATGCCTACAACGCCCTCTCCGACGACATGAGGGATGGGCTTCGCAAAGCCGCCGACGCCCTCAGGCAAAACCGGAGCGAGATCCGCATCGCGGTTCTCACCGGCGCCGGCAAGGCGTTCTGCTCGGGCGGCGACATCAAGCTGATGAAAAAGCGCATCGACGACGGCGTATCCTACCGGGAAAGGCTTGAAACCTACCGGCGGGACGTCGCCGACATGGTGCGCGAGCTTCGCGGCATCCGCCAGCCGGTGGTTGCGAAGATCAATGGCGCCACCTACGGCGCCGGCTGCAGCCTTGCGATGCTTTGCGACCTGCGCATCGCCTGCGACTCGGCCAAGTTCGGCCTTCCTTTCGGCAAGCGCGCGCTCATACCGGATTGGGGCTCGACCTACTTTTTGCCCCGCATTGTCGGCCTTTCAAAGGCCATTTCCCTTTGCTCTACCGGAAGGAGTTTCGATGCGGCCGAGGCGCTGCAAATGGGTTTTTTGGACGAGGTTGTCGCGGCGGAGGAACTGGATTCCAGGGTAGAGGCGTTTTGCGAGGAGGTTCTTCAAAGCGGGCCTTTCTCGATAATGGAAGCCAAGGCCGCGATGACGCGGGGCCTGGATCTGTCCCTGGATGCCGCGCTCGAGATTGAGGCGCGCGTTCAGAGCGAGTGCTTCGTCAGCGACGACCATCGCGAGGGCGTGGATTGTTTTCTTGAAAAACGTCCGCCCTCATTTACCGGCAAATAAAAGCGGCCGGTGTATCAAAACAAAAAGGATTGCGAAACATGAAAGAAGTCGTAATTACGCACGGGGCGCGCACGGCCATCGCGAAAGTGGCCGGCTCGCTTGCGAAGCAGAGGGAGGACGACCTTGGGGCCATTGTCCTTAAGGATCTTCTCTACGAAAGAGCCAAGATCGATGCCGGCGCGGTTTCCCACGTGATACTGGGGAACATCAAGCAGAGCAGCGATCCCTCCAACGTGGCGCGGGTCGTCGCGCTGAAGGCGGGCCTTCCGGATTCGGTGCCGGCCTACACGGTGCACAGGCAGTGCGGCTCCGGCCTTCAGGCTATTATGGACGCG
>WRAL01000219.1 GCA_009780285.1 Treponema sp. | reverse complement strand
TAGTTCCAGGCCTTGGGCATGTAGTCAAGCTCGAACACGCCGCCGCCGACGGGCTGAACGTAGCAGTTGATCTTCGAGTCTATAAAAAGCCACTGCTCGTCGCCGTCGAGAAAAAAGTCGAAGTTCAAAAGCGAGGGGGTGAATTTTTCGTCCCTGGTGATATGCTCCGCGCCGAGCATGGCGCTGTAGGCCGCGCCGCGCAGCGCGCCGTCGTGCCCGCCCCCGCGGCCCGAGCGATTGAAGAGGGCGCCTCCTTGCGCCTTCCAAAGCTCCTCGTGCGCCGAATGCTTGCGGGCCTTGTCGCCCTTGAGCTGGGACACGAGCATGTTCGTGAAAAACATTTTTGAGTAAAGCCTGGCCGACTCCGGGTGGGTTATCACGAAGCGGCGGGCCGGCATCCCCTCCGGCTCGTCCGAGGAATCCGGTATGTAGGCCTTGCGAAGGCCCTTGAGCCTCTTGGCCAGCTTGCCCGGGCTTATCGTCTCGACGAAATGCTCGCAGAGGGAAAGCTCCTCGAAAAAGCTTTCCCAGGCGCAGTCCTGGGATTCCTCGAAGGGGAAAACCTTTCCGTCGACGGATCCGCTTCCCGGAAAGATGGAGATGGGGCCGGCGCCGGAACGCTCGTCGGCGCGTTCCTCGAGAAGCGCCGAGATGCTTTTTTTCGCGAGCGCCGCCTCGATCTCGCGCGAGACGGGGAAAACGATAATGAATTTGCCGTGATCCTCGCAAATGCTTGGCTCGTCCCGGCGCGCCCCGGCCAGCGCGAACTGCCTTTCGCCCAAAAAGGTGAAGATCATGCCGCAGGAGGCCAGCGGGCTTACCAGGCCCTGCTCCCAGGCGTATTCCGGCACCCAGCAGCCCTGCGGCCGCTTGCCGAACTGCTTGCGCAGGTAGGTGGTAAGGTGCTCGATCTGCCCGATCTTGTCCTGCTGGGGAATTATCGGAAGCGCCGGCTCGTAAAAGCCCCCGCCGAGCATCTCGACCTGCCGGCGTGTAACCATGTCCTCGATCAGCATGAAAAGCTCGTTGTGGGCGCGCTCCACCCAATGAAGCAGCACGCCGGAGTAGTGGAGGGCGGCCTTGATCCTCGGCCGCTTGTAAAGGCCGGCGATGAAGGGCCGCAGGAGGTTCGCGTACACGCGCTCGAACTCCTCGGCGTCGGCGCCGTAGGAAACGTGGGCGTGCGAGCCTAGGATCAGGCTTAGCTTTGGAAGAGTCTCCTTCATAAAACCCCCAGCGCGCCTAAAAGAACGGAGGCGGCGTACGAAAACACGAGCGAAAGCAGGCCCATCGCGATCAGGGCCAGGGGCGCCCCGCGAAGCCTCGAGCGCACGTTCTCCGTTTCCGAGCGCTTCTTTATCTCGGCGACGACGGAAACGGCGATCAGCGACCCAAGCGAAAAGCCAAGGGAAATCGCCGCGGCCTCAAGAACGCCGCCCGCGGCGAAAAGCGCGACGAAAAGCGCCGCCGCGACGAAAGGCCCGTCGAAAGGCCCGCCGGCCTTAAGGCCCTGCGCGAAAGCCCCGCCCGAGCGCCCGGAAAGAAAGCCCCGCAGCGCCCCGGAAAAAACAAGGCCGACGGGAAAGACAAGGACGTACTCGAAAAATCCCAGGGGCAGGAAATTCCTGGCGAGAAAGAAGATTCCCCACAGGAAAAGGACGGAGGCGAAAAAGACGCCAATCTCCAAAAGCCTCGCGCGGAATCCGGGCGACGACCCTTTGTCGGCGCCCTTGGCGGCGCCCTTTTCGGCCAGCGCAAGCTCCAGCGCGCCCATGCCGAACTGCAGCACCAGGTTTACCGAAAGCCCGGAAAAAACGGCCAGCGTCAAAAGCCAGGCTGCCATCAGGCGTCCTCCTCCGCGGCGCGCCTGGCCTTGGCCCGCCTGTGCGCCCACAGGATGCAGCCAAGAAGGAGCAGCGCCCCCGACGAGACGGACAAAAGGCTCAGGAAGAACGGAAAGCCGGGGCCGAAGGGGTAAAAAACCATCATGCCCTGATCCCCGCCGGGCAGGGAAAGGGAGCGATGGCCGAAAAGCTCGCGCGCTATCGACAGCGCCACGATAGGAACGCCCGAGCGCGCGGCCTCGAAAGCCGAAATCCGCAGCGCGCGCGACAGGCCCTTGTTTTCAAGCCGGGCCTGAAGGCCGGATCCGGCGCAGAACAGGGGGACGAACGAAACAAAGAAGAAGGACTGCAGCGCGGCCAGCGGAAAGGCCAGCCAGAGCAGCAGCAGGTACAGCGCGGCGGCGAAGGAAGCGACGAAGGCGAAGAGCGCCCGCCTTCCGCCGGAGGGAAAAATCCTCGAGCCGGCGAAAGCGATCAGCGCCGAGGCGCAGTGCGTCCAAAGAAGCGCCGCGAGAACGATCAGCGCATGCGCGAGCCTGCCGGAGGCCATGACGACGAGGGCGCCGCCTGACAAAAGCGCCGCCGGGGAAAAGTCCCCGCTGCGGGCGCGTTCCTGGAGCCAGGACGTCATTTGCCTGCCCTCCGCGCGTGGGCCGCCTCGACGCGGCGCTCGTAGACCCTCATGTGCGTGTCGGGAATGCCCTGCGCCGCCTGCCGCGCGTAAACGCCCAGCGGGACCACGCTCAGCGCCCGCCCATCCGGCGAGACCTCGGCGCCGTGAGGCGCGAGGGATCCGCCCCTAAGCACGGCGAAGACGAAAAAAACCGAGTCGGAGTCGGCCAGGGCGTACCAGCCGCCCAAAAGCTCCCTTCCTTGCGCGTCCCGAGGCAAAGGCTCGGAAAGCCGCCTTGGATCGCCGGAGGCGGCCAGGGCGCGGTTCGTCGCCTCCATCATCACGTTCATTCGAAACGAAAAGGTCAAAGCCCAGGCGAGGGCGCCCGCCAGCGCAAGGCCGACTATCCAGCCGGCGAGGATCGCCCTGTCCTTCAGGGCCGGAACCATGGCGCGAAAGACGCTCACGACTCGCCTCCTTTCCCCGCGGCGAGGGGATCCTCGCGCGCCGCCCGCGCCGAGCGCAGGAAGCCTTCGAGCCTTCGCAAAAGAGGCGCGAGCGCGTTGGCGAAAGCGACGGCGAAAAACGCCCCGTAAAGCTCGCCGCCGAAGTATCTAAAGAAAAATCCCAGGGACGCGGCGAACGCGGCGAGGGCCAGCGCCCCTTTCGGCGTTCCGGCCCCGCTGGAAGGCTCGGCTATAAGGACGAAGGCCGCCAGGAGGGTCCCGCCGGAAAGCAGGCCCAAAAGAGCGTCGCCCTCCCAGACTCCGGCGCCGGAGGGGAGGCCCCCGACAAGCCGAGTCAGCAGGGCGAAGACGGCTATGTAGGCAAGGGACGCCCCCATGCGGCTTGCCCTAAAAGCGAAGAGCGTCGCGATAAGAAGGACGAAGGCGAGGATAGACCTGTCCGCGAGTATTCCGGGCGCCGAGGTCCAAAACAAGTCGACGTAGCCGGAGGGAAGCTCCGCGCCCAGGGGGGAGAAGATCGCTCCGTTAAGGAATCCGCTTATCGTCTGATCCATCGCGCTGCTTTGCAGCGCGGCGCTGCTTTGCAGCGCGGCGCCGCTTTGCAGCGCGAGGGCGCCCTCGCGCGTGGCCTCGGCGGCTTGGTAGAAAGCCTGCGGCCATGAAAAGCGCGCGAAAAGCCAGCCTCCCACGGCCGGATTCAGCCAGGTCGCGCCAAGGCCGCCGAAGGCATGCTTTGCCAGGGCCGTGGCGAAGAAAGCCGCCGCCGCCGCCTGCGCCGGGTGGATCATGTCGGGAAGCATCAGGGCCAGCACCATCGCGGAGGCCGCCGCGCTGCCGTCGCTGACCTTAGCGAGGCCGTGGGCGCCGCGCGTCGCCAAAATCTCGGCCAAAAGCGAGGCGGCCAGG
>WRAL01000218.1 GCA_009780285.1 Treponema sp. | reverse complement strand
GAGGCGGAGCGCGAGGAGGCCTGGCGAAAGCTCGAATCCGGGGAAAGCCGGCTTGCCATCGCCAATCCGGAAGTCCTCCTGACGGAGAGGACGCTCAGGCGCCTTGCCGAGGCGAAAAGCGGCCGCGCGAGGGTTGCGCACGTGGTGATCGACGAGGCGCATTGCGTGGGCGAGTGGGGCGACAGCTTTCGGCCGGCCTATCTTGAAATCGGGAGGATCATTGAGGCCGCAGGCGCTCCGGTGGTAACGGCTTTTACCGCGACGGCCGGGGCGCAGACCCTCGAAAAAATCAATAAGTATATTTTTGGCGCGGTCGCCGAAGGCGACGAACGGAGCCATCTTATCATGGGGAATCCGGACAGGCCGAACATTTCGTATCACGCGCAGGGCTGCGTCGCCGGGAACCTTGCCGTTCGCGACATCGTTCTGCGAAACGCGCGGCCGGCCATTGTGTTCTGCTCCTCAAGGCTGGGGACGGAAAAGCTAGCGCGCTATCTTTCGGCCTCGTTGCGCGAGGTCGCGGCCGGCTCCGGCGCCGGCGGCGGCCCGGAAGCGCGCTTCTACCATGCCGGACTTGGACGCGAGGAGCGGGCCGCCGTGGAAAAGTGGTTTATGGAAAGCCCGGACGCGGTTCTTTGCGCCACCTGCGCCTACGGGATGGGCGTGGACAAGGCCAACGTCCGAACGATAGTCCACAGGGACTGCCCGCCGTCCATCGAGGCCTACTTGCAGGAATCCGGCCGCGCCGGCCGCGACGGGGCGCCTTCCCGCGCCTTCCTTTTGTGGGGGCCGCAGGACGAGGCTTCGATGCGCCGCGCCAAAACCGACGCCGATCGCGCGCGGATTTCCGCCCTTATAGCCTGTGCCCGCGATTCCGGCAGGTGCAGAAGGCGCGCCTTGCTGACCCTGCTTGGCTGCGAATCGGAAGAAGCGCCTGAAGGGGAGTGCTGCGACGTCTGCAGCGCGGGCGACGATGCCGGCGCTGAGATCGGGCGCCTGCGAGAGGAGGCAAGCCTTTTGGACTTCTTCGCCAGAAACGGCATGCGCTATACCCTTTCCCAGGCGGCGCGCGAGCTTTCCGGAAAGGAAGGCTTTTCGCTTTCCGAAAAGGAGGCGAGGCAGGCGGTCGCCCATCTTGTTTCCACGGGCGCCTTGCGCGAGTCGGCGCTGCCCTTTTGGAAGGGCAGGCTGCGGCGTTCGTGACGCAAGAGCATCCGGCGCCGGGGAACAACCCCCGCCAACCTAAAACTTTTGGGCAAGGCGGCGCGCTGAAGCGCGTCGCCTTGCCCAAAAGTTTTTTCCTTAGAAAAGCGGCCTTTCCTGACAAGGGTACCAGCGCCGAGGGCGGGCCAACGCGCCTACGGCGCGTTGGCCTCGGAGTTTTGCGTAGCAAAACTCCGCTCATGGTTGCCACCGATAAAAGACCCTAGATCTCAAATGCCGCGCGGCCCCGGCATTGACATGACGGCCCGCTAAGGCGTAGGATCGCCGTATGCGAGGAAAAAAAGCCGCCGCGAGGCAGGCCGTCAAAACCGGCGCCAAAGGCGCGTCGTCGGGAAAGGATTTTGCTCAGGAGGATATCGTTCGGCTGAAGCCTTTCCTGGGAATGCGGCCGGGCGTGTATCTTGCGGCGATTTACGCGACGGCGATTGTCGCCGTGATTTTTTTCGCGCTTTTTTTCCCGGGCGTCGCGCGGCCGGGCGCGCCGGTGGCATTTTCAAGCGAGCCTTCGGGGGCCGCGCTGAGGGTGGACGGCGCGTACATGGCCACCTCCCCGGCGCGGGTCTTCGTTCCGGCCGGCGCGAGGGCGATCGAGGTGGCGCTGCCGGGCTTCGAGCCGTTTGTCGCGGAGCTGGCCATTCCAAGGCGGGCTTTCGGGTCAAGGCCCTTTTCCCGCGCCTACAGGCTCGACGTCGCCCTTGTCGCGCCGGATCCCCTGCGCCCGCTTGCGCTGGCCGCCGAGGAATACGCGCTTTGGAGCTTCGGCGGCGAGGCCAGCGATGTCTGGCAAACGCCCCGATCCCTTTCCGAGGGCGCCTACCGCGCCGGCTCAGGCCTTTCGCGCGAGGATTCCGCCGGGATCGTTGCCGCCGCTTCGCGTTTCGCGGGCAGCCGCTCGGCCCTGCGCGATCTTGTCCGAGCCGCCTCGCTTTCCGATTCCGGCGGCGCCTCGCCCTCTCCCCTTGGCCTGGCTTCGACCGTGGCCGGGATCGCGGCCTTTCTCGATTCAAGCCCGGCAGCGGCGCCCTGGCTTTCCGGCCTGCTTCAGGGCGAGGCTCTTGCCGCGCTTGAGTCATCGCCCTGGAGCGCGCGGCAGGCGGAAATCATCGGCGGCCTTGACGCGCTTGAATCCCTGGCGCCGTCCCCGACTGCCCGCGTCGAAGTGGGCGGGCTTGGCTTTGTCGGGATTGACGGCGGCCAAATCGCGCCCGGCGGCTTCGGCGCGATCGAAAGCGTGGATTCGTTTTTTTTCGCGGCGACTCAGGTTTCGCAGGCTTTTTTCGATGAATTCCTTCGGGAAAACCCTTTCTGGCGGCGCGACAATCTGGACGAGCTTGTCGCGCGGGAGCTTGCCACGGACGACTACCTTGCCGACTTCGGGATTCTTTCGCCCGGCGGCGGCTGGTCGACTCCCGGCGTGAACGCGATATCCTGGCACGCCGCCGACGCGTTCTGCCGCTGGCTTTCGGCCTTCCTCCCGGCCGAGCTTGCCGGCTGGGAAGTAAGGCTTCCCACCGAGGCCGAATGGGAATTCGCCGCGCGCTCGGCGCGCTCCGGCGCTAATTTTGGCGGGGTCTCGGCTCCGGGCGGCGGCTCCTGGGAATGGTGCGCCGAGCCTTTTTCCCCGCTGCCCTTTTTCCCCGCGCCCGATTGGGCCATCGCCGCCGTCGGATCGCCGGAGCGCCCCCTGCGCGGCGGCTCGTGGCTCCATGCCTCCGGCGAGTCGAGCCTTTCCACGCGAGGCTTTCTTCCGCCGGCCGCCTGTTCGCCCTTCGTTTCGTTCCGGCCCGTGATCGCGCGCGCGAAGGGGGATAGCTAGAATGGGCGAGGGCGTAAAAACGATAGCGGTAAACCGAAGGGCGCGGCACGACTACGCCATCGACGACAGCTACGAATGCGGCATCGAGCTTTTGGGCACCGAGGTCAAATCCTTCCGCGACGGAAAAATCTCCTTCCCCGACGCCTGGGCCGAGGTCGTCCAGGGCGAAATCTGGCTGCGCTCGCTTCATGTATCGGAAAACCCCTTTTCGTCGCGCTGGGGCCACGACCCGGATCGCAAGAAGCGCCTGCTCCTCCATCGCGACGAGATCAAGCGCATCAGGCGCAAGGTCGAGGAAAAGGGCTTCACGCTCATTCCCCTGTCGTTCTATTTCAAAAAAGGCCGGGTAAAGGTCGAGCTTGGCCTGTGCAAGGGGAAGAAGACCTACGACAAGCGCGCCGACATACGGGAGCGCGACGTGATGCGCGAGGCCGCGCGGGATATCCGTCTGGGCTAGCCGGGGTTTTATGCCGATATTCCTTATAGATGGCTGATCGACCCAAACAGGCGCCCGCGTTTAAAGCTCAGTCGGGCGCGATTGTGGCTTTTCTCCTAACGCTGGCTACCTGCACCGCTATGATTTTACTCATGATCGCGAACCGCGAGCAGATCGAGCGGCTGAACGTCGAAAGGCTGATCTCCGAACGAGGCGCCAGGGTAAATGAGGCGATGCACGGGCTTCTCTACCGAGCCCGCTCGCTCGCGTCCTACGTCCACGGCAACAGCGGCGCCTTGGATGGCTTTGAAAGGATGGCCGCCATGCTTGTCGACGATCCGCTGATCTTCGTCGT
>WRAL01000217.1 GCA_009780285.1 Treponema sp. | reverse complement strand
GCGCGTGGCGAGCCTGTGGGACGAGCGCAGCCTTTACCTTGCCTACTGGGTCGAGGAGCCGGCCGTGAGGGCGAGCCTGACCGAGAGGGATTCCTTCGTCTGGTACGACAACGACGTCGAGGTTTTTATCGACGGCGAGGATTGCTACTACGAGCTTGAGATAAACGCCTTCAACACTGTTTATGAAGTGTTTTTCATTTATCAGGACGCGTTAAAAAAAGGCAGCCGCTTTGACACGGGCGAATTCGATCTGCGCGAAAGAAACGTCGACGTTCTTTCCGGCTTTCAGGACCCCACGCGCTACGGAAAGCATCGGCGCGGGAAGCGCTGGGCCTTTATGGACTTTGACTTTCCCGGCCTGAAAACCGCGGTGCAAGTCCAGGGCAAGATAAACGATCCCGGCCACCTCGACAAAGGCTGGACGGTGGAAATCGCGCTTCCCTGGGAAGGCTTTCGAACGCTGCTTCCGGGCCGCGCCTTTCCGCCCAAGGCCGGGGACTGCCTGCGCGCCGCGTTTTTCCGCTTCCAGGCCCTGCGCTACAACGGCAAGGATTCCGGCGAAAGCGCGGGCTGGGCGCTCAACGAGCACGGCGCCTACGACTCGCATATTCCGGAAAACTTTTCCTACTTGCGCTTCGAGGATTAGTGTTCCGGAATATTCGGTTTGCTAAATCGCAACGTTCGGTAATTCCTTGCCGGGCAAGGAATTACCTCAACCTGAATACCGTCATTTGAATATTCCTGAACACTAGCCCTCCGCGCGGGGATCGAAAAAGTCGCCTGAGTCCAGCGGGAAAAGCGGGCGCCGGACTTTTTCGTAGGGAATGGTTTCAAGCGCCTCGTTCGAGCAGCCCTTGGAAAGGGCCAGGATCGCGCGGCCGGCGATTTGCCTGAAGCAAGGCACCAAGTATCCCAGCTTGACGACGACTAGGCAGTAATCCTCGGGCCTGATTCCCAGAGCGGGAAGAAGGCCCTCGTCGCCAAAGCCTATATGCTTGGAAACGATTACAAAAAGAATATTTTCAAAAGACGCAAGCGCAAGGTCCGCTTTGTAGGGGCCGTAATCCCTGACGATATTTTTTACCCTTAACGTTACCGGTATTTTTTTTCCATTGATCATGTCCCAGTTTCCGCCCAAAGTCGTTTTAGCCTCGCCGCCAATGCCGGCGGAAATGCAGGCCGCCACGGCAGGCGCGTCGAAAAAGCCGGAATACAAAAGCGGGGTAGGGAGCGCCTCGATCTCGCTTTGGCGGGCAAGCAGTTCCTCCAGCAATTCAGTCGCGTCGCCCGTCGCGCCGGCGGTTGGGTTGTCGCCTGAATCGGAAAGAAAAACCGGCCTGTGCCTTTCCTGCGCGGCGGCTTTAAGCGCGATTTGGACGGCCCCCCATGAATCGTAATGCTCGCAGCGAAAGGCGAACTCCTCGCGCCGCGCCCAAAATTCGCGCGCCAGATCCTCGGCCGCCTCTTCCGCGGCCAGCGCGGCGTCGCCTTCGTCCGGCGTCGAGATCAAAATCGTTACGCCGTTGTTTTCGTCGTCGGCCCAGGGAAAGCCAAGCAGGATCGAGGCGGCCGCCGTTCCAAGGCATTGCTCGATTCCTCGGCAGCGTTCCAGAAGGTCGCGCATGGGCTGCTCGTCGGACTCGGATTTTTCCCCGGCGACGAGCATGGGAATTTTTCGTCGCGCCGTGTAAATCTTTTTTTCGCCGCGAATGCTTTCGACGAGCAGGCGCGCGGCCAGCGCTCCGGTCTGCGCCGCGTCAACGTGCGGCGCCGTCTTGTAGCCGGCGAAACCGTCTACGGCGGTAAAAACCCCCGGCGTTATCGTCGCGTGCATGTCCAACGCGACGACGAGGGGAACTCCCGGCAGCGCGGCGCGAAGGGCCGCGACGAAATCCTCCTCCGCGCAGCCGATGCCTTGCGCCTTCATCGAGCCGTGAAGCGCAAGGCAAATCCCGTCCACCGGGCCGCTTTTGGCCGCCGCCAGCGCAAGCCTTACGAACTTGGCCTTAAAGCCGGCGTAAAAATCGCCGGAAACGACGCCGTTTGGCACGGCCCGCGCGTACATAAGGGGCGCGGCCTTGCAGCCCTCGCGCTTAAGCGCGTCGATGATCCCGCGCGCCGACGACCGGGGCGCGAAATCCTGAGCGAGCATCTCCTTCGCGCCGTAAACGACGAAGTCCTCCGCGCAAGTTACGATAGGATTAAAGGTATTCGATTCGTGGGCGATCCCGCCGACAAGTATTCTCATGCGAATATGCTAGCGCAGGTATTCTCGCGGCGCAAGCCCTAAATTATGTTCAGCTCCTGCAATTTTTCAAGATCGTCGAGCAAGGGCTCCGCAATGTCGCCATTTTCGGCCATCCTTAAAAGCTCGTCCCTCGATGCCCACTTTATGGCCACGACCTCCGTTTCCTGCGGTTTCGCGTCTTTTATGTCAAATTTTTTTTTGAACAAAAAAACATCGACAAAATTAATTTCCTGCTTTTTTGTGAAAATCAGTCTCCCTTCTTCCCTTTCGAGCCTGATCCCGATCTCCTCCTGCGCCTCCCGCAAAGCCGCGGTCATGCCGTCCTCGCCTGAGATCGCGGCCCCGCCCGGGCATTCCCATTTCAGCGGCCAGGCTTTTTTCGGATGCCTTTGCGAAAGCAGAACCTCGCCTTTATTGTTAATAATCCAAATATGCGCGGCGAGGTGATATTCCCCGGGATTCAGGGTGTTGCAATCGCCCGTGCGCAAATGTGTCCTGCCCAATTTGTTCCTGTCGCCGTCGTACAAATCCCAGTATTCCATAAGGCCTCCGTTTAAGTAGCGTCGCATTTTTTTCTAGCTCGGTCAAGATGCGAAAGAAATAAACGCGTGGGCGGCCAATAAGAGCGCGAAAGACGAAAAAGGCGCGAAGGCTTTAGCCTGAGCAGCGCGCGAGCTAATGAGAGCGCGCGTGCCCGCCGTACAACCTCGCGCCCACCGACTTGATCGGAGGGCCCATTGCGTAATGGATGCTCCGATCAAGTCGGAGCATGACGTTAAAGGAGCGAAGGCTTTAGCCTGAGCGGCGCGCGACTGCTCCAGGCCCCGCCTTTATCCCTGCGCAATAATTCCCTGGAGTTTTGGCTGCGCCAAAACTCCGAGGCCAATGCGCCTTCGGCGCATTGGCCCCTTGACCTGCCGGCCTAATTTCCACTACGATCAAAACGATGCAGGAAACGACTGAAAATATTTACGAAGAGGCGATCCGAGCCATCGTCGAAGCGCCGC
Source organism: Treponema sp. (assembly GCA_009780285.1). GTDB lineage: Bacteria > Spirochaetota > Spirochaetia > Treponematales > Breznakiellaceae > WQXQ01. Next base: position 595 of record WRAL01000217.1, on the reverse strand, counting down.
GCGGCAATGTCGTGCGGATCGCGTTCGGCGCTCCCAAGGCCGGCGCGCCCAAAGCGGTATTGCGGCCGATTCTTCTTAAAAAAAACGAGGCCTGGCAATGCGAAAAAGTCATCGGCGGCGCGGCCTTTCACGAAAATATCCCCGACTCCGGCCTGCGCGACTACGCGACGCGGCTTCTTGAAGAGGGCCTTTACGGACAGATAAGTATAGTCTGCGCCGATAGCGTTATTTCCTGCCGTGTCACAAAAAAACGGAAGCTCCAAATTACAAGGACGGCCAACAAGTCCGGTGGTCAGCCGGCGGCAAAGCCTTCGCTCAGCCACGACAGCGCGAAAAAATATCTATTGCCTGAAGGAATGCCGGCGCCGCCCTTTGTGGATCTGGGCGTGTTCACGCAGGATTTCCGCGTAGTAAAGGCCAAGTACTGGAAGTTCAAGCAAATCAACGCCTTTCTTGCGAATGTGGACAGCGGCCTTATCGCCGAGCCGGAAGGGGATCTGCGCATCGTGGAATTTGGCTGCGGAAAATCGTACCTTACTTTCGCGCTGTACTATTATCTTACTTTTGTTAAAAAAATTACCGTTAGCATTACAGG
>WRAL01000216.1 GCA_009780285.1 Treponema sp. | reverse complement strand
CGGCCTTGGATCTTGAAAGCGCGGGGCGGTTCTACGACGTGGTGACGGACGAAATCCGCCCGGGCGCGGATCGCGCGAACTATCTGCCGACCGACATAATCCGCCGGGCAGACCTGAGCGGCGTGGACATCGTCCTTTTGAAGGTTGGCAGCCCCGAAAACTCAGGCAACCAGTTCATCGGGACCGGCCACCTGGCAAGCCTTCGCAACGTTCCCGGCGACGTGGAACTGCCGGCCCTTTTCGGGGTCATGCAGCAGGCATATCGCCCCGGCGAGCCCATCGACAACGGCTACATTCCCCTTACGCTTCAGTACCGCGAGTACTACGCGGATCCCGCGACGGTAAGGGCGCGTCCCATAGGCGTGGACGCCGCCGAGGACGCGCGCTGGGTGGCCGCTGGCGGGCGGCCCGGCATGTCCCGCTATTACGGCGGCAAGAGCGCCGTGGCGAGCAACGAGAGCGAGCTTGACTTTATCCTTGAGATTTCCGCGGCCGCGAGGGGAATCCCCGTCGCGCTGGCGATCTCGATGCGCAACCCTATGGTCTTCAGTGAGTTCGAAAGCGCCGTTGACGCGATCGTGGTGTCCTTTGGCACGAGCGACGCGGCGATTTTGGAGGCGCTAAGCGGCAGGAGCGAGCCTAACGGGCTTTTGCCCTTCCAGATGCCCTTGAACATGGCGGTCGTCGAGCGCCAGCTTGAGGACGTTCCCTTTGACATGGCCTGCTATGTCGACGGCGCCGGCAACGTCTACGACTTCGGCTTCGGCCTTAACTGGTCCGGCCCGATAAGCGATGGCCGCAAGGCGCGCTACGACGCGGCGGCGCTTGCCGCCTTCATGCGCGGCGTGGTCGGCTATTCTTTCTGGTAATCGCGTCCCGGCCCGCTGGGAAATCCGAACGGGCCGGGCGACGCCAAGCGGCTTTGGCCGCCTAAGGCCGGGGAAATGTTTTTTCGCCCCTAATCCTTGACAGCTTTCGCCGCCGGCGCGATAATGGGCGTAATTAAAGAAAGAAGGAGAGAATGTATGGCAAAGAATTTTGCTCAAACCGCCCAGGGAATCCTGGACGGAATCGGCGGAAAAGCGAACATCAAGAGCGTCGTGCACTGCGCGACGCGCCTGCGGTTCACGCTTTTTGATCAAGGCAAGGCCAGCGACGAGGCGGTAAAGGCGACTGTCGGCGTCGTAAGCGTGGTGAAGGCCGGCGGGCTTTACCAGGTCATCATCGGAAACGACGTGCCGGAGGTCTTCGCCGAGCTTAAAAGGCTGGGCGCGCCGGTCGGCGCCAGCTTCGTCGAGGAATCGGGGAAAAAGGGGCCGGTTACCGGCGGCTCGATATTCAACTCGCTGATCAACACTATAAGCGCGGTGTTCACGCCCATACTGCCGGCGCTCATGGGCACGGGCCTTATCAAGGGCCTTATCGCGGTGCTGCAGATGGCGTTCCCCGAATGGGCCGCCTCAGGCGATCGCTCATTCGTCATTCTTCACGCGGCCGGCGACACGCTTATGTACTTCCTTCCCATTCTTATCGCCTACACCTCGGCGCAGCGCTTCGGCCTCGATCCTATTTTGGGCATCGTCTTCGGCGGGGTTCTCGTGTACCCGAGCATCGCGGAGATGTATCCCTTCGGGCCATTGTCGGTCGAGCCTCTCTTCGGCCTTGACATCTTCGTTATGGTGCCGTACTCCGGAACGGTCATGCCGGCGATCTTTTCCGTGTTTTTCGCGGCCAAGATCTATCAGTTCTTCAGGCGGAAGCTCCCTTCGGCGATAAAGAACTTCATCGCGCCCTTCCTCACGATGGTGATAGGCATTCCGCTTACCTTCCTTGTCGTCGGCCCGATCTTCGGCCTCGTCGGACATGGAATTATGATGGGGATGCAGGGCATCACCGGCCTCGGGGCGCTGGGAGCGATCCTTGTGGGCCTTATCATCGGCGGCTTCTGGCAGGTGCTGGTCGTTTTCGGGCTTCACTGGGCGCTGATTCCCCTTGCCATAATGGAAACCATGGCGCCGAACCCGAATTTCGGCATGAACAACGTTATCACGTTTTTGGCCTACGCGCAGATCGCCGCCTTCACCCAGCTTGGCGCGGTTCTGGCCATCGCGGTAAGGATCAAGAATTCCGAGCGGCGCTCGGCGGCCTTCGCCACCGGCATCTCGGGCATTTTCGGAATCACCGAGCCTATCATCTACGGCTTTACCCTGCCCAAGCGCAGGCCCTTCCTTATCGCCTGTCTTGTCGGCGCCTTCTCAGGCGCGCTGGCGGCGGCGGTGGGGAATGTTTTTTCCGGCGGCTACGGAATCGCCACGCAGTTTGGGGCCATGGGGATTTTCAGCTATCCCAACTTCATCCTGCCGGGCTTCGCCGGCTCCACGGCCAACTTCCTCACGCACCTTTTCGCCACGTTCATCGCGATAGGCCTTACCTTCGCGCTCGTCTACGCGACCTACAGGGCCGACGCCTCCGAGCTTCGCGAGGCCGATGCCGCGAAAATCGACACCTCGAAGGTCGACATGGCCAAGGCGCGAAGGATTTTCGCGCCGGTCAAAGGCCGCGTCCTTCCCCTGAACCAGTCCGCCGACGCGGCCCATCAGGAAGAGACCCTTGGCAAGGGCGTGTGCATAATGCCCTTGGGCGGAAAGATATTCGCGCCCTTCGACGGAATCGTGGAGATGGTTTTCGACACGAAGCACGCCATCAACCTTAGGAGCAAGGACGGCGTCGATCTGATGATCCATTGCGGAATCGACACGGTGAAACTGGGAGGCGCGGGCTTTAAGGTGCATGTCGCGGAAGGCTCGGCGATACAGGCCGGCCAGCTTATCATGGAGTACGACAAGGACGTCATCGCCCGCGCGGGCTACAACCTTGAGACGCAGGTTATCATCGCGAACACCGGCGACTTCAGGGCGGTTACGCAGGCCAAGTCCGGCGACTGCGCCGTTGGGGACGTGATTCTGTACATCGAGTAAGGTTTTTTCGCGGGGCTATTGCCCCGTGAAAAAACCTTTCGGGAGTTTCGCTTGGCGAAACTCCCGAAAATAAAGGCTTCTTTTTTTCAACGATATTTCCAAGGAGAAAACAATGGCATTTGCTAAAAACTTTTTGTGGGGCGGCGCGATCGCGGCGCATCAGGCCGAGGGCGCGTATCTTGCGGACGGCAAGGGGCTTTCCACCTGCGACGTTATGCACGGCGGGAAAGGGCGTCTCCTCGAGATTCAAAATCCGGAAATAATTCGGAAGAACATTGAAAATCCCGAGGGCTTCTTTCCCGAGCACGCGGCGATTGACTTTTACGGCCGCTACAAGGAAGACGTCGCGCTTTTGGCCGAGATGGGCTTCAAGACTTTTCGCACGTCCATTTCCTGGGCGCGGATTTTTCCCAACGGGGACGACGCGCAGCCCAACGAAAAAGGCCTCGCCTTTTACGACGGCCTTTTCGACGAGCTTTTAAGGCATGGCATCGAGCCGCTGGTAACGCTTTCGCATTGGGAAATGTCAATAAACCTTACAAAAAAATACAACGGCTGGGCGAGCCGCGAAATAATTCCCCTGTTCGAGCGCTACGCAAGGACCGTGTTCGCGCGCTACAAGGACAAGGTAAAGTACTGGCTTACCTTCAACGAGATCAATATGACCCTGCACGTTCCCTTTCTGGGATCCGGCGTTATCGTCGACGATCCTAGGCAAAAGGAAGAGCTTAGCTACAAGGCCTGCCACAATCAGCTGGTCGCCAGCGCCCTGGCGGTAAAGGCCTGCCACGAGATGCTGCCGGAGGCGAAAATCGGCTGCATGGTCGCGGCGATAACGACCTATCCTTTTACGGCGCACCCGCAGGACAATTG
>WRAL01000215.1 GCA_009780285.1 Treponema sp. | reverse complement strand
GTAGTTGCTTTCCAGCCTGATCGTATGCGCGCCGGAAAAAGCGCGGGGGAATTCAAGAATGTTTCTAAGCTCGGCGCCGCGAAAACGGTAAATAGACTGATCGTCGTCGCCCACCACGCAAACATAGGCGCCGGCGCCTGAAATTTCCTTGAGAAGATGCCCCTGCGCCACGTTCGCGTCCTGATACTCGTCCACCATGATCACTGAAAAGCGCGAGCGTGCCGCTTGCGCCGCAGGCGTTTCCCCTCGCAGTATTTCAACGGGCTTTTTAATAAGATCGCCAAAATCCACGTTGCCAATTTGCGCAAGCCTTTGCTCGTAGCGCGCGTACAGCTCGCGAAATTCCGCCGAGCCGTCGATGGCCGCCAACGCCGGATCCTCAGGCGCAATAAAATAATCCTTCGCGCGCGAGATCTTGCGCGCCGCCTGCCTTGCCTCGGCCTTGGTAAGGCCCTTCGCCAAAGTGGAAACAAGCGATGCGGAATCCGCGTCGTCGTAAATCACGAAGCCGCTGTCAAGGCCTGAAAGCTCCCCGTTGCGCCGCAAAAACCAGGCGCCAAAGGAGTGAAAGGTGCGCAGCATCGCGCTCTCGGCGCGCGGCTCCATGCGCCTGGCGCGCTCGGCCATCTCTCGCGCCGCTTTGTTGGTAAAGGTAACGGCAAGAATTTCCCAGGGCGCGACGCCCATCTCACGAATCAGCCAGGCGATCTTCGTCGTTATCACGCGCGTCTTTCCGGATCCGGCGCCGGCGAGAATCAAAAGCGGGCTTCCGGAATGCAGCACCGCGTTTTTTTGCTCCTCGTTTAGCGCGGCAAGAAGAGCGCTCGAATCGCTCACGTGCGCGCTCGCGCTCATGAGCGCGCCTTCCCGGCGGAGCCTTTTTTGCCGCCTGAGGCGCGCAGCTTAATCTCGACCGGTATAGCCGAAAAGCCCAGATCCCGGCGTATCCTTCCGCGCAAGTAGGAAACGTATGCCTCGCTAATAGCCTTGACGCGCGAGCAGAAAAAAACAAAGCGCACGGGATTCGCCGAAACCTGCGCCGCGTACTTTATCGAAAAGCGCGTTCGCGGTCCTGAGGGGGGGGGGGTCTCTTCCATCCAGCGTTTAAGCGCCTGGTTGAGCCGGCCGGTTTCCACCTGAATGCAAAGCTGCCGGTAAAGCGTCATTACCGTTGACAATAATTTTTCCACTCCCTCGCCGGTCTGCGCGCTGAGGGGCACGATGGGCGCGAATTCCATCTGCCCGAAAAAATAGCGAATCTTGTCGGCGGTCGCCTCAAAAAGATTTTTTTCCTGAGGCATCGCGTCCCACTTGTTAAGCGCCATGATAACGCCCCGGCCCTTTTCGCAGGCAAGCGCGGCGATTTTTTTGTCCTGATCGCTAAGGCCCTCAAGCGCGTCGATAAGCAGGATCACCACGTCCGCGTCGTCGATGGCCTTGATCGCGCGGTTTACCGAATAGTACTCGATGTTTTCGGTAATCCTCGCGCGGCGCCTGATCCCGGCCGTGTCCAAAAGCGCGAAGCTCGCGCGCTTCCCGCGTATCGTCCACTCGAAGCCGCCTTCCACCACGTCGCGCGTCGTTCCGGGAACGGCGCTTACTATCGAGGCGTTCGACGAGGTAAGCCGGTTGGACAAAGTGGACTTGCCGGTGTTCGGCTTGCCAAGGAGCGCGACGCGAATGGGCCGCTCGCCGCCGGCCTCTTCCTCGACCGCCGAAAAATCAAGGCGCCGGACGATTTCCTCGCTAAGGTCGCCGATATTGTCGCCGTGCTCGGCGGAAATCATGAAAATGCTTTCAAAGCCGCGCGAAAGAAGGTTCCAGGATTCGGCCTCGCGCCTTCCGCCCTCGCATTTATTTACGGCGACGATCAGGCGCTCCTTTCGCGGGCGCAGGAAGGCGATGAACTCCTCGTCCTCAAGCGTGAGCTCGCCGGCCTCGAGCAGAAGCACCACCAAGTCGGCGCGCTCGATGGTCGCCTTGGTTTTTTCCAGAACAAGGTCGTCGATCTCGTCCGAGGCGGCCTCGCGCCTGCCCGTTCCGCCGGCCCTGTCCAGCTTGAAGCCGCCGGTGTCGATCAGCCTGACCGGCTTGCCCAGCAAAAAGCCGTCCGCCTCGACCGGATCGCGCGTAACCCCCGGCGTCGGGTCGGTGATCGCCCTGCGCGAGCGCAGAAGCCTGTTAAAAAGCGTGGACTTGCCCACGTTCGGGCGCCCGGCCAGCGCGACTGACGGCAGGCGGCGGTAATTTTTCGATTCGTCGAATTCCATTTTCTTCCCTTGCGCCATCATGCCGGAAAAAGGGCGCGGCGGGTAGAGGGCCGGGGCCGAAGAAAAATGCGGGGGAAGTCTCCCCCCCGCTGCAGCCGCGCGCGAGCGCGCGTCTTCCGCTTCCCCCTCTGCGGGGGCGCTGCCCCCTGGCGCCCCCGCCTATTTCCCCTGAAGTTTTGGCACAAGCCAAAACTTCGAGGCCAATGCGCCTACGGCGCATTGGCCCCTTGACATTTTTCGCTGGCAGGATTAGACTTTTCGCATGGATATTCTGGCGATCAGCGATCAGCGATCAATTATGACGCATCGTGCGGGCTTTGTCAACTAACCTTTAGAGTAAAAAATCCATCCAAGGGCCTTTGCCCATCCATTTTTCCCCATTCAGCGATACATTGCCGGCCGGCTTGTATATCGGGCCTTGAGCGAAACCTGATCAGTTTCGCGCAAGGCCCGGAAGCTTTTGCAAAACCAAGGTTTTGCAAAAGCGAAATTTCCCGCGTCGCGGGAAAGCCCGAAAGGGCGACAATGTTCTAGGGCGCTTGGCCGCCCCAGGAAGCGGCCGGCGCCGGCGCGACGCCCAAAGGGGCGCGCGCCAGAGGTGTTTTTATGAAGAAAAGACTCGGTATTTTGGCATTGGCCGCGGCGCTCGCTTTTGGATTCGCGTCCTGCAACAACGATCCGGAAGCCCCTCCCCCCGGCGGACCGACCCCTCCAACAATTGCCCTGAGCGACATCCCCGGTTTGGCCGGCTTCTTTGACGGCGCCGAAAGTATCCCGGCGGTAACCAACTTGGCGCAATTCGAGCAAGTCGCGAGTTTAGTCCAGCCTCAAATAGGCGGAGCGACAAGCTCTTTTCAGGGAGCGCTGCGCCATGCGACAAGTGGCATACAGGCAGGCACTCACCAGGTGGCAACACTTCTAAGCAGCTACACAATCGCGTCCGGGGATGCGGACAGCTTTCGCGGGACTCTCATCACATCAGAGGCGGGCTACAGATCGGGCGAACCTATGGGGTTTAACTTCGCGAGAACAACCGGGAGTGGAAGCCTAACGGGAGTATCGCTAGGGACCAACAACACTCCCAATACCGGACGGATCACGGAAACCGAGACTCATGCCTACGCTTTCAGGACTGCCGCTTTTGCCGGAAGGTTTATCTACAGCCAGGTCAAGGTTATAAACCAGGATGGCTCCCATATCGTTGGCGAAGCAAGAGTTGTTTTGAGGGTTTACGGGCAAACGGGCACTGACGTAACTTTCGAGCTTTCCCTTACCGGCCAGGATGCGGTTGATTTTATGTAAGGCCAATTAGCGGCGCAAGTACCCGCGCCTTGCGCGGGTACTTGCTTTTTCGCCGTCGCGCTGCTGTTGGCGGCCGCGGCTTTGCCCGCCTTCGAGCCGGAGGGGGGAACTGCCGCCGAGGCGTTCATGCCGGAAACGTTCCCGCCCAACCTGATTCTTCAGGACACAAGTCGGGGCGATTTCTTAGCCGGCGTTACAAGAAACTTCATGCTTCTGGACGGAACGCGCCTGCCCCGGCGCGACGCTCTGGCGCTGCTCACGACCGTGCCGGGAAACGAGCGG
>WRAL01000214.1 GCA_009780285.1 Treponema sp. | reverse complement strand
ACTCTGGCAGTACGGGTATGGACCATTCGGGGCGATTGATCGGTACCCGTGCCTTTATGCCTGGAACAAGAATCCAGCCGTTAGGGTTTCCAATATCTATTCTCCAGCCAACCTTGGCGGAAATAAAGGAAGACGGGGAAGTGGGGAAAAAATCAGCCAAAATACCCGATAATCTTAAAGCCCCAAAACCAAGCCCTATATGGAACAGGCCCGATCCGGGGTACCAGTCTCCTTTTGCCTCAGCATACTGAATGCCCTTTATAAGAGTGCCCATGTCGATGCCCAGGGAAATTTTTTCGTTTAAAAAAAGCCCGTAGCCCATATTCCAGCCCAGGCTGCCTGGAGGGAAGAAGAACAAAGGATTGGGAGAATTGATGCCGAAGGTCACCATGTTTTTGGAAAGTTCCCGGGCGGGCAGGATTTCCCCGCTTAAAACGATCAAAACAAGCCCTAAAAGCAGCTTCTTTCCCACCGCGTATCCCCTGTATGAGTCTAATACCTGTAGCCCGCTCTGACGGATACTTCGGTCAATAGCCAGGGTATGTCTGCCTCGCGAGAAGCGATTATTCCCCGCGCCTTATAGCCAGCTACAACGATCCACTTGGATGGATTTCCGTCGGCTATTCGCCAGCCAATTTCAGGCGAAATCATTGGAGCCGGATGCGCGGGGAGCATTCCAGGCATAAAGCCCCAGATTCCCAAGCCAAGCCCCGCAAAAAACGCGCCCGAATTAGGGTACCAGGTTCCTTTTGCCTCAGCGTAGGGAGTAAAAAGCGTGTTGGTGCCCAGGCTAAAGCCTAGGGAAAAAGCCTCGCTCAAGAAATACCCGTATTCAAAGGTCATGCCGGGGAATATGGCGGGCTCGAATACCCCGCTGGAGAAATTGAGGCCAATCGATACCATGTTTTTTTGAGACTCCTGGGCGAGCAGGCCCCCAGCGCCCAAACTAACCAAAACAAGCCCTAAAAGCAGTTTCTTTCCCATCGCGCATCCTCCATGATGTTGATTCTCGGTTTATAACCCAATTCTAGCGCAAGGGGCGGGGGAATTCAATCGTCTTGCGATGCTTTCCCCCGGCCCTAAAGAAAGCCTGAAAAACCGCCGATATGCTATGACGAGGTATGTGATGAAGGCGATTTCCGCGCAGGCCGCGAGCGACTATTACAAGACTTTGCTGAGGTACGCGCAGAGCGGGCAGATCCGCAGGGACGTGGTTAGCGGGCTAAAATCCTTTCTCGAGGAGGACGTCCTTCAATGCGTTACGAAAAAGGCGCATTGGCAGGATCAGAAGGAATATCTTCTGAATCCCATCCCGGAGGCGGTGATTTCCGGCATTCAGGCGGTGATCGACGCGCGCCACGCGGCCGGCGAAAACGCCGAGGTTTCCGAGCTTGAATACTTGTACCTTTTGCAGAAGGTCGCGCAGACGATCAGCTTTTTTTCCGACGTGGACATTCCCATGGAAGTCGGCCGGCTTTTCGACGTTTCCATTGGCGCCGCGCATGGCGCTTTGGAGAAAAAGTCCGTCAAAAAGTCCTACAAAGTAGGCGAGGACGGGCCGGCCGGAGGCATAATCTTCCTCGACAAGGGCGTTTACGAATCCGGCTGGCGCTACCTGGAATGCGCGCCCCACGATATTGGCCCAGCTCAATGGGGCAAGGTTTCTTACGGCTACGGCCATGTAGACCTTAAGGACGAAATCGGCAACGGAAAGCGCAATACCGACCAAATACTGAAAATGTTCAGCAAAATGTTCGGCAACGAGTCCGGAAAGGCCGTGCATCTTTGCGTGGCCCTTGAAATGAACGGTTTCAAGGACTGGTTCCTGCCCAATTCTGCCGAGCTTAACCTGATGATGACGAATCTCCACAAAAAAGGTCTGGGCAATTTTTCAAACAGGGCCTACTGGTCTTCCTCGGCCTTTGGCGACGGCGGCTATCTGCATCCTTACAGCTACATCGCCGGGGAAAATATCTACGGCGACGGTCGCGTCGATTGTCTTTACTACGTTCGCGCGGCTAGGATTTTTTAGGGCCTTGAGCCAGGTAAAGGCTGGCCGTGAAATTGTTCCACGTGAAACAATTCTCCGATAGTTTTTTGTCCTTCCAATAGCGGAATCCTCTATAAGTCATTGCGAACGTAGCGAAGCAATGACGGATGAGCCTACGCTCGGGGCGGCAGAGGGCAATTCTACAATTGTTCCACGTGAAACATTTTTCGCCTAGCGCGAATGCGCCGGGCTAAAGCCTGAGCCAAGGCATGCCCTGGCTTTCCACGCGCAGGGGAACGGTTATCGCGCTATGGGCCGGGATTGCGCCTTGGGGAAGGGCCGGTAATACAGGCGCTCCCCATTCGGCCCTTATTTCAAGAAGTCTGGAAGCGAAGTTGCCGATAATCGCGGCCGTATCGTCAATGGGCCTTACGCTTCTTTGCGCTCCTGAAAGCCCGGGAAAAAGGAACGAAAGGACGGGCTGAGTAAAGGGGAAATCCTGATAGTCGAAAGGGCCTGCGCCTTCAATCCCGACGATTGCCGCCGGGCCTGCGCTTGCTTCCAGCGCGTCGAAAACGGCCTGGTACGCCGTTTGCCTTCTTCCCTCGTCAAAAGCGCGGCCTGAAACAAGGTAGAGAATCGGAAGGCCGGCTTCCGGCAAAGATCCCGTGCGGGAAACCCTTTGCGCGCTCAGCCCGGCAAACCAGTTCCCGATATTCGTTCGCAGGCGCGTAAGCCTTCCGGAATCGGTCAGGGGTTCGATTGCCCTTGGCGCGATCCGGTAAGACGACCAAAGCTTGCTGCCAATCGCGACCGCGCCAAGAGTCGGGGCGTTGCGCGCAAGAAAGCCGTTGTCCCCGGCCATCCATGCAAGCGCCGAGCCGCCGGAGTCGTAGCCGACAAAAAGAATAGCCGGGAGATTTCCATCAGCCACTCCAAGCAGGGCCGGAAGGCGCGGAAGCAGGTATTCGATTTCACTTTTTCGCGCGGCTTCGAGCTCGACCCTGCGCGCGTTAACCGCCGCGCTCTCGGTAAGGCGCGTTTCAAGGAACCAGTTGCGCCAAAGCCTTGTCGGACGCGCGCGCGTCCTCCCTTTTTCGTTGATAAAAATCGCGTCGCCGGAGCGGCTGGAATAGGTAACTACCGTAAAGCCTTTTTCGCTAAGGCTTTGGCTTACAAGCTCTATGGAAGCCGCCGATCCCAGGTCCGGCGGAACGATAAAAATTATCGGCCTGCCCGATTCCGCGTCGCCAAAAACGCGCAGGACGTATTCGCCGCCCGAAACGGCAATGCTTCTTGCGCCGGGCCCAAAGGCCGCGCTTTCAGGCAGCGCGCGAGGCGCGAAGGCGAACATTGGCGTCGCGCAGATCGCCAGAAAGACAATCCCGACAATCGCGCGCGGACGGCTGGCCTCGCGCGCTGCGCTGCGCGGCTCGCCGTCGCGGGCGGTCTTTCCCGCTATCAATGCGACAAGGCTTAAAACGCTGTAAACAAGGGCAAAGGCCAAAATCGGCACGGCCTCGATGCGAAAGCCGTAGGCGGGAAACATGATCGCCAGAATGCCCAGCGCCAGGAAAGGAAGCCAGGCGATTCCCTCCAGCGTCCTGAGCCTTTCAACAAAGGCCCTTAAAAGAGGCAAAAGAAGAAAAAGCGCGGCCAGCGCCTGCGGTACCCAGATTTCATTCATTGCGATTAGGATTATATACTATGGAAGGGATCGCGCGAAGGGCGCCCGCGGCAAACCTACGCGGCTTGCGAGGAGTAGTTTACCACGGCGATTTCCGTGATTGCTGGCTGCGTGATGGAACGAACAATCTCGTCCAATCGTTTGGATGTTTCGGTATTGTAGCTGGCATCGCCGCATTGCTCGCAAATACCGGAAGGCACGTTTCGGATAACGACAACGCACTT
>WRAL01000213.1 GCA_009780285.1 Treponema sp. | reverse complement strand
GCGCGCGAGTCCCGCCTTGGCCTGGCCGAGGACATGAGCCGGGACATGCGCCGCAACCTTTCGGACCTGACGGCGGCCATCGACGAGCTTGAGGAAGAGCTTGAGGCCCTGCTTTCCGCCGCGCCGAGCGAAAGCGCCGACGGCGCGAGGGCCTGCGCGAAAAGGATTCGCGCCCTGGCCGAGGATCTGGACGCGCGCCTTGGCAAGACCCTGGTCGAATGGGAAGATCTTAAAAAGAACGAGATAGGGCTTTCCGCGCTGGAAAGCGAGAATTTAAATTTTTCCGGAGAGGAAAGCGACGGCAATGTCTAGGCAGGACAAAAAAGCGGCGGAAAGCTCGGTGGTAACGCTGGGGAAGCTTACCGTCCTGAAGGGACGCATCAGGTTTAGCAAGACGCTGCGAGTGCTTGGACGGCTGGAAGGCACGGTCGAGGCCGCCTTTGGCAACCTGATCGTGGAAAAGGGCGCCACGGTAAGCGCCGACCGAATCGACGTTACCTCGCTTACGGTCTACGGAAAGGTCGTGGGAAACGTTTTCGCGCAGGGCAAGGTGGACATGATGAGCGGCGCGACGGTCGAGGGCGACGTGATGGCGGCGAAGCTGCGGATCGCCGACGGCGTTCTGTTCAAGGGCCAGTGCAGCATGACCGGCGCCGAGGACGAGCCGGAAATTTTTTCCCGTCCCATCGAGGAAATCAAGGCCGAGCTTGAGCGAACGCCGCCGCGCGAGCGATGACCGCCGAGATCGAGGCGGCCTCGATGGCTCGCGAGCTTGTCGCCCTGCTTTTGCGCAAGGGATCCAGGCTCGCGCTGGCGGAATCCTGCACGGCCGGCCTTGTCGCCGACCTGATCGCGAGAAACAGCGGCGCTTCCGGCGCGCTTTGGGGCTCTTTCGTTTGCTATACGCCGGAGGCCAAGGCGCGGATGCTCGGCCTGGATCCGGCCTTCATGGAAAGGCACGGGCTTGTCAGCGCCGAGGTCGCGCGGGAGATGGCGCTGGGCGCGCTTAGACATTCCGGCGCGGACGTCGCGGCGGGCGTTACCGGAATCGCCGGGCCTTCGGGGGACGGCGGCGGCGCGCCGGTTGGTGCCGTGCGGATCGCCGTCGCGCTTGAGGGCCGCGCCCGGGAAAAGGGCTTTTTGTTTTCAGGCGATCGCGCGGCGGTGAGGATGCAGGCGGCGCGCGCGACGCTGGCGGAGCTTCTGTCCGCGCTTTAAGCGCGGGCGCGCTTGAAAGCGCGAGCGTGCTTGAAAGCGCGAGCGTGCTTGAAAGCGCGAGCGCTTAGCGCATCGGTTATGACTTGACACGCCGTAAGTTTTTTGCTAGGATGTTTGTACTTGCGATATTGTTTTTTTTGGCCGCGCGCGGCCTTCATGGAAGGCCGCTATAATTTACGATTTTCCCCAATATTTCTAAGCGGCGTCCCGTATCCTGGGACGGCCGACGTTTAACAGGTGGTTACACATGGCGATGATCAGAGCGGGCAGAAAGCCCAAACCCACGGAAAGCGAGGATGGCATGAGTCAGGACGAAACCGGCGATCCCATGGACGCGCAGGGCAGTTTTCAGTTTCCTCCGGAAGCCCCGGAGCAGGGAGAGCGGCCGTCGCGCGTGGTCGTGCGGGCCAAGCCCAGAAGGGCTCCGGCGCCGCAGGATGGGCGCAGAATGCCCAGGCCGGAGCGCCATTACGACGGCTCCGGATCCTACGGCGCAAGGCGCGGCGCGGATACGCGCTCGGAGCATAGGGAGCGAGCGCCCCAGGCCTCGTCCCTGGCGATGGCGCAGGCCATGGAAGCGCAGGAGGCGCAGTCGCAGGTCCCCGTGGATCCGGGCAGCTTTCCCAAGCTGCCTTCCATGCCGAACCTCTACGGCAAGCCGGAGCCGCGCCTGGATCAGGACAAGCCGCGCCTTACGATAAACGAGCTTATCCGGCTTAACATGAAGGACCTGCGCGACCTTGCCATTTGCTACGGCATCACCAACGACGACATGGCCGCCATGAAAAAGCAGGAAGTGGTTTTCGCCGTTCTGAAGGCGCATACTGAGCGCGGCGGGATCATTTATGCCTACGGCTCGCTTGAAATCCTGCCGGACGGCTACGGCTTTTTGCGCAGCCCGCAGAATTCCTACCTTTCCGGCCCGGACGACATTTACATCAGCCCAAGCCAGATTCGGCTTTTCGCGCTGAAGACCGGCGACACGGTTTACGGCCAGATTCGCACTCCCAAGGAAGGCGAGCGCTTTTTCGCCATGCTGCGCGTGGAAACGGTCAACTACGACGACCCGACGGTGGGCCAGACGCGCATTCCCTTCGACAACCTTACGGCGCTGTACCCGCACCGCAAGCTGGACCTGGAAACCGGCACGGAATCGGTGAGCGAAAGGATCATCAACCTGTTCTGCCCGATAGGGAAGGGCCAGCGCGCGCTTATCGTGGCGCCGCCCCGTACGGGAAAGACGATCATGATGCAGAAAATCGCCAACGCGATCACGAAAAACCACCCGGAAGTGTATTTGATCGTGCTTCTGATCGACGAGCGCCCGGAGGAGGTTACGGACATGGAGCGCACGGTCAGGGCCGAGGTTATTTCATCGACCTTCGACGAGCAGGCCGGGCGCCACGTTCAGGTAACGGAAATGGTTCTGGAAAAGGCCAAGCGCCTTGTCGAGCACCGCCGCGACGTGGTGATCCTGCTGGACTCGATCACCCGCCTTGCGCGCGCCTACAACCAGACCGTTCCGACCTCGGGCAAGATTCTTTCCGGCGGCGTTGATTCCAACGCGCTGCACCGGCCCAAGCGCTTTTTCGGCGCGGCGCGCAACATCGAGGAGGGCGGAAGCCTTACGATTATTTCCACGGCGCTCGTCGAGACCGGCAGCCGCATGGACGAGGTGATTTTCGAGGAGTTCAAGGGCACCGGCAATATGGAAATCAACCTTGACAGGCGCATTTCCGACCGCCGCCTTTTCCCGGCGATCAACATCAAGCGCTCCGGCACCCGCAAGGAGGAGCTGCTTCTGGGCGAGGAAGAGCTTCAGAAGATCTGGGTTCTGCGCAAGGCCATCAATTCGATGGACGACGTGGAAATCATCGAGCTGCTGGTTGACAGGATGAAGAAAAGCAAGAATAATGAAGCGTTCCTTCGCTCGATGAATACTGGAGCGGCAAGCTCGGACTGAGCGAACGCAACGCGAACCGTAATTTCGGGCGAAATCGAAGGAGCAAAAGGGAAACCGATGAAAGACAAACTGCACCCCAAGTACGAAACCACGACCATTTCCTGCGTATGCGGAAACGTCATTGAAACGCGTTCCACGGCCAAGGCCATCAAGGTGGAAATCTGCTCGGCCTGCCATCCGTTCTTTACTGGCAAGCAAAAGCTGGTCGATACGGCCGGCCGCATCGAGCGCTTCAGGCGCAAGTACAATATCAAAGAGTAAGCGCGAAGGTTTTTGGGCATCGCCAACTCTAATTTTCTCGTTCGCGCGCGGCCTCGTGATTGAGGCCGCGCGTTGCGTGCCATAATGAACGCATGGAAAGCATGACAGAAAAGGAAGCCTTTGCTGTAGCGTTGGATTCAGGCTCTTTTCCACTTTGACATGGTGGAAGGCGAAGGCTGGTTGATAGGGCTGGGCTGGCAGCGATCAGGCATTGTCGTAATGGCCCCTGCATTGCGCTATTTCCAATGCGTCGTCATCCGCAAGACGGCAAACCAGCCTGTTCTTTTAGTCTATTCTGCGCGACCACCAGCCCGATAAGTTACCTCGCAACGGTTCGGGCTTGCCAATGCCGCCATAACTGCCACGTATTATGTCGGTAACCAGCTTGTTGATTTGCTTGAGCGTTTTTTTGTCTTGGGTTTCCCAGTAAAGATAGTCGGCCCAGCCGGTTTCAGTGAAGCATATTTTCATT
>WRAL01000212.1 GCA_009780285.1 Treponema sp. | reverse complement strand
CCTTGATCAGAATCGTTTTGGGGCCGATGAAGCCGTCGTACTGGGCGCTTTCCGCCGACATCCTCATGCTCGAAAGCGCGGCGGAAATGTTTCCGGAAATCGAGCCGCCGGTAACCGGCGTGGTTTTTTGGCCGTCGAAATAATAGCCAAGGCGAATCTCGCTGCCAAAATCCCCGGTAACCGGCTCCGCGTGAAAATCGGAAAAGGAAACAAGCTCAAGGTGCGGCTCGCGGCGCAATTCCTCGGCGGAGGAGGCGCCGCCCGTAACACGCATGTTGCCGATGGCGCCGGATGGCTCAATGCCGACATAACTTGAAAAGCGCGTGTCGCCCCACAATCGCTGTACCTTTCCGTCCTTGACGATTTGGCAGGGCTCGAGCGCGCGACCGTCGTCGTCGTAGCGCCGGCTCAGGCTCGATCCTTCCATCATCGGCTCCAGCGCGATTGAAATCCTGTCGCCCGGCGCGTCGCCCAGAGAGTCGCCGGCCTTCATCGTGGAAAGGCGCTCGTAGACAAGCTGCGCGTTGGCGCGGCTTCGAAGGCAGGCGAAAAATATCGCAAGGGCCTCGCCGGAAAGAAGGACGTTTTCGTAGGCGGCCTGCGCAAGCGGAACGGCCCGCGCCTTGCTTCGCGCCACCTCGAAAAGCCGCGCCAATCTTTCCTTTATCATGGCGCAGGCCGCCTCGGCGTCGCCCGATACGCTCGCGCGAAAGGACTCGTAAATTTCTATCTCGCCGGAGCCTGAGCCTTTCCAATGCACGGCCGTTTCCGCGAACATGTCGGCGGTCTCGTAGCTTATGTCCACGCCGCGCGAGTTAAGGATTCGAATCTCGTTTTTGGAAACGAAAATTTCGGCGTAGCTAAGCCGGCCTTCGTCGTGCGCATCCGCCTCGAAAAAGGCCTTTTCCAAATTGGCAAGGGATTTTTCAAGATTCACGTCAACCGACGCGCCTTGCGCTTTTTCGGCGGAAGGCTCGACCAGGGGAAAGCGCTCGTTCTTTACGAAGCGCGCGGCGCTCGCGCCGGCGGCGATCTTCGCGCGGATTTCCTCGGCGCTCGATCCCGGGTGAATTTCCGTGGCGTAGGATCCCTTGCATTTTTTCCCGCCTTCCTCGAAGTCGACATAGATCGTAAGGTAGATCAGGGAAGTTTCCGCCTCGCGAAGCATCTCGCGATCTTTTTTCACGAAATAGCTTTCAAGCCTGCGCGTCTTTACCCGGCGCGCAAGCCACTCGATTCCGTCGAAAGCCTTTAATTCTTTTAGCAATAGTTCCAGCATCAGCCCAACCTCGCTTTAGTTTTAATATAGGGGCCGCCGCGTGAAGTCTTGACAAGCTCCTTGTAGCCCTTGCCGCATGCGCCGGAGCCGTGCAGCGTCGTTTCCTCGGAGACCATCGAGATGGCCTTTAAAAGATCCGGCACGTAGCCGGTCATCATCACAGGCGCCACGATTCGGCCGGAAAGCTTTCCGTCCAGGATCTCGCGCGCGTGGGTGAACATGCACTGGATGCCCCAGTCCTTCGGATCCTCCATCCCGCTGTAGGCCTTTTCGATAAGATAGCCGCGCTTAACCGAGACGATCATGTCGTCGAGCTTGTCCGGGCCGGGCGTGAAAAAGGTGTTCGTCATCCTGCTGTAGGCCTTGTTCGCGTAGCTGTGCCGCCGGCCGTTTCCGGTAGGCGCAAGCCCCATGCGCGCCGCGGAAATCGCGTCGGAAATCGCCGAGCGCAGAATCCCTTTTTCGATGATCGCAGTGTCCTTTGCAATATTTCCCTCGTCGTCGAAAAGGAACGAGGCGACCTGGCGGGCGGAGGCGGCGCCGTCGCGCATCGAGACCGCGCTCGACGCGACCTCGCGGCCCATGTACTCGCGCGCCTTGGCGCGGTCGCGGGCGAACATGTCAAGCTCCACGCCGTGCCCGAAAGCCTCGTGCGCGATAAGCCCGGCCGAATCAGGCGAGCAGATAACGTCGTATTCCCCCGGCTCCACGGGGCGCGCGTCCAGAAGCTCCACGGCGCAGGCGGCGGTCTCGGCGGCGCCGCCTTTCATCTCGTCGAGAAGCTCAAGGCCCTTCATGCCGGAATAGCTTTTAAAGAAAAGGCGCGTGTTGTCCTGCCGGCGCGCCGTGGCGAAAGTGTAGGCCTCCGACCAAAAATAATTCTGCTCGAGATCCTTTTTCGCCGAGATAAAAATCTTTGAAACTTTCGCGCTGCCTATCGACGCCCGCGCGTCCACGATCTCAGGCGAATGGGCGAGCATCTTTTGCGCAATGCCGGAAAGCGCGGCCAGTATTTCGTCCGGCCCCATGTCGCCTGGCAAAATCCCGGCGCTTTCGCTGAAGGTTTTTTCCAGCGCCTCCTCTTCCGGAGGCGGCGGGCATTCCGGCGCCCCCGACTCTGCCGAGCGCGCCGCCGCGGCGATCCTCTGCGCGAGCGCGAGAACCTCGGCCTCGCTTTCCGGCATTTCGTTAAAGGCGCTTTCAAAATAGCGCCCCTTGCCGTAGACCCGCGCGACGAAGCCGCGCTCCCCCCACCTGCCGTCGCTGACGCTAGTCACCTTGGAGGAAACCGAATAGGTTTTGCCCTCCACGTCCGCGCCGAGGATCGAGGCGTAGTCGAATTCCTTTCCCAGCCTGTCCGCGAGCAGGCGCATCCAGGGCTTTCTTGCCCGTAAAAATTCCGATGGCGGCACCGTTTTTGCCAAGTTTTCCTCCATTAGTTTGCGCCCTTCGCGCCAGTCCATTATAGCGCGTCCCGCGCGTTTTTGTCCAACCCCGGTTTGCGAGCGTAAGATTTTTTCCATGAAAGACGCGAGCGAATCAGATCAAAGCGCCGGCAAAGCTAGCGTTCCGGAATATTCGGTTTGCTAAATCGCAACGTTCGGTAATTCCTTGCCGGGCAAGGAATTACCTCAACCTGCATACCGTCATTTGAATATTCCGAACACTAGTGTCGGCCGTCGCTCCTTACGAATAGCCTTGCGGCGAGTGGCGGATTGTGGCGCTTGGAAACAAGCCATCCCAAGCGAAGCGAAAAATCCATTGGCTGTGGATTGCTTCGCGCCCTGCGGCCAGCGGGCGCGCGGCGCCGTTGACTTTTCCCCTCTTGCGCGCGACAATGCCTTCGTATGAACCCGCTAGCAAAATCGCTTAACGACGCGCTGGAAGGAACGGCGGCCGGAAGGCTGCTTTCCGGCCTGGGGCGCGAGCTTTATTTTCCCAAGGGAATTATCGCGCAGGGGGCGCAGGCGAAAAAGGCCGCGTCCTTCGCCAACGGCACCATAGGCATGGCCTACTCAGGCGGAAAGCCGCTGATCCTTTCGGCGCTGGCCGACTGCGCGCCTGAGCTTTCCGCCGACGAAATCGTCGCCTACGCGCCCACCGCCGGAACGGAAAAGGCGCGCGAGGCCTGGAAAAAGGCGCTTCTTAAAAAAAACCCTTCCCTTGAAACGCTGGGCTTCTCCATGCCGGCCGTCACCGCCGGCCTTACAAGCGGGCTTTCCTGCGTGGCCGACCTTTTCTTCGGCGCGGGGGACGTGGCGCTGGCGAGCGGCCCCTGCTGGGACAACTACGACCTTATCTTCGAGACGCGCAGGCAGGCGCGCCTTTCGCGCGTCCCCTTTTTCGCGCCCGATGCCGGCGCCGGATCGGGGCTGGACATCGCCGGCATTCGCGCAGCTATCCTTGAGTCGGCGAAATCGGGAAGCGCGAGGATCGTCTTCAATTTTCCCAACAACCCGGCCGGCTATTCCCCCGGCGCCCGCGAGGCCGGGGAGCTTGCCGGCATCGTAAGGGAAGCCGCCGAGGGCGGCGCCGACGTCCTTGTCATCTGCGACGACGCGTACTTCGGGCTTTTCTACGAGGACGGAATCGACGCGGAATCGCTTTTCGTGAAGTTCGCCGGCCTTCACGAGCGGGTTCTCGCGG
>WRAL01000211.1 GCA_009780285.1 Treponema sp. | reverse complement strand
GGCGGCGGCTCCACCGAGGTGATGCTCCTCCGGCAGGGGCGAATGGCCGCGGCGCATAGCATAAAGATGGGAACGATACAGATCGACCGCCGAATGCGCATGAGATCCAGCCCGGGGCTCCTAAACGAACGCTATTTGCGCGAGGCCGTGCGCGATACTATTGGCCTTTTAAACGCGGAAATGGACATGAAAAGCGTGCGGACCATGGTCATGGCCGGGGCTGACGCGCGCATGGTCGCGGCGCAGGCGGGGAAGCGCCTTAACGAGCATTGCTTTCTTGTGGAGCGTGAGGATTTCGTTGCCTTTGCCGAGGAGGCGCGCGGCTATGTTCCCGGCGACTGCATGAGAAAGCTGGGCATGGCCTACGCCGACGCGGAGGGCTTCGTTCCGGGGATTATGGCCCTGAAGCTTTTTCTCGAGGAGACCGACGCGACCCAGGCGGTAATCCCCCTTGTGTCGATCCGCGAGGGCTGCCTTATAGACATAGCGTTGGGGCTTGACGAGGCGATGCAGGAGGAATTCCACTCGCAGATAGTCGCGTCGGCGGTAAGCATGACCGAAAAGTTCAACTGCGATCAGGCGCATTCCACGCACGTCGCGGCGCTGAGCGTGGCGCTGTTCGACGCGCTGGCGAACGAGCACGGCATGAAGCGCCGCCAACGCGTGATGCTGGAAGTGGCGGCGATTCTTCACGACATAGGAACCTTCATAAAAACTTCCGGGCACAACAGGCACGGGTATTATATCGTGGCCAACTCGGAGATTTTCGGCCTGACGCGCGACGAGCTGGACGTGATCGCCTGCGTGGTGCGCTACCATCGCGGCGATCCGCCGGCGGAATCCGACCCCGAATACGCAAGCCTGCCCAGCGAGCGGCGGGTTCTGGTGCTGAAAATGGCGGCGCTTTTGCGCGTGGCCGACGCCCTGGATCGGGGCCACAGCCAAAAGATCAAAAGCCTTGCCGTGGAGCGCCACGCCTCAACCGTCTCGCTGCGTTGTGAAGGCGTCCACGACATCGCGCTTGAGCTTGTAAGCGTGGAGGAAAAGGCCGACCTTTTTCAGGACGTGTTTGGCTGCAGCCTCGCGCTGAGCTAGAGTTTGCGCGAGCAGGAAACAAACTTATTATCCTTAATAAAAAAACGCAACTCAAGTTCCGCGCCCAGGGAAAGCCCGATCCTGCGCGAGGCGCAAATCTCCGGCCTTTCTGTCTCCTCGGCGCATATACGAATATCCCCTGAAAGAAGGCTTGCGCCGTTATGCCCTTTTGTAAGGCCGAAAGCTTGCGCCAGCTTTCCCGGCCCGCTGCAAAGATTCAAAAGGTTTTTTGTTCCGCGCCTTTCCTGCATTAGCTCTATTCCGTCCAGCGGCTCGACGGCGCGCAGCAAAACGGCCTCGCCCTCGCCCTCCTTGCCCGAAACAATATTCGCGCAATAATGCATTCCATAGATAAGGTAGACGTACAGGCTTCCCGGCGGGCCGAACATGGCCTCGTTGCGGGCGGTGCGTCCGCGGCTTGCGTGGCAGGCCGGATCCCCGGTAAAAAGATACGCCTCGGTCTCCACGATTCTGCCGACGGTTTCCCCGCGAACAAGGCGCTTGCCGAGCAAGGCCTTTGCAAGTTCGACAGTGGGCCGGTTAAAAAATTCCTCGCCGAGAAACATGCGCCTTTAGCCTCTTATTTAATGAAGATTCTGCCAAGATTATAGCGAATGCGGCCGGCGGGCGCAAGCTCTAGGCGAACCAGGGCAAAGGCGCTACAATCAACCAACCCCGCCGCAAGCAGCGGGGTTGGTTGTTTAGGTAAGGAATCAGACCTATGGTCTGCCGTCTCAGGGTTTAATACCCTTTTATCGCCCCCAAGGGGCGGGGTATTAAACCCTTCGCGGACAATCGAGGGAACAAGGCAAGGAGAAAAGATGCGCGCATTTGAGGTAGTGTCGCCGTTTCAGCCGGCCGGGGATCAGGGCGAGGCCATTGGCGCGCTTGCCGCCGGAATCGAGGCAGGCGATCAGTTTCAAACCCTGCAAGGGGTTACCGGCTCGGGAAAAACCTTTACGATGGCCAAACTCATCGAGGCCGTGCAAATGCCTACCTTGATCCTAAGCCACAATAAAACGCTGGCCGCCCAGCTTTACCGCGAGTTCAAGGGGTTTTTTCCCCACAACGCCGTCGAATACTTTGTTTCTTATTACGATTATTATCAGCCGGAAGCCTACGTCGCAAGCCGCGATCTCTACATCGAAAAAGACGCTTCGATCAACGACGAGATCGAAAGGATGCGCCTTTCCGCCGCGCGCAACATGATGGAGCGCAATGACGTAATAATCGTCGCCACGGTTTCCTGCATTTACGGAATGGTTACGCCGGAAGTTTATAGAAAAATGACTTCCACTTTTTCCGTCGGCGAGGTCGTGGACGTGGAAGCGCTAATCCGCCGTTTCGTCGAGCTTCAGTACGAGCGCAACGACGCGGTGCTTGAACGCGGCCGTTTTCGCAGGCGCGGCGACACGCTGGAAATTTTTCCGGCCTACATGGAAGAGGCGTATCGCGTGGATCTGGACTGGGATCGAGTCCAGCGCATACGCCGCTTTAATCCTATCTCTGGCGAAATTCTTGAGGAACTTGATCGCGCGCTTATTTATCCGGCGAAACAGTTTGTAATGCCTGCGGAAATGGTTCAAAAGGCGATGGAGCCGATAAAGCGCGAGCTTGCAAGCCGGCTCCAGTGGTTCAGGGCCGAAGGCAAAATAATGGAAGCCGAGCGGCTTAAAACGCGCGTGGAATACGACATTGAAATGCTTTCGGAAATGGGCTATTGCCCCGGCATCGAAAATTACTCGGCGCTGCTTGCCGGCAGAAAACCCGGCGAATCGCCTGACACGCTTATCGATTATTTGCCGGAGCGGCACCTTACTTTTATCGACGAAAGCCATGTAACGCTGCCTCAGCTTGGCGCGATGTACGCAGGCGATCGCAGCCGCAAGCAAAGCCTTGTGGATTACGGCTTTCGCCTTCCCTGCGCCTTGGACAACCGCCCCCTGCGCTACGACGAATTTGCCGCAAGGCTTGACAAAACCGTTTTCGTTTCGGCTACGCCGGGCAAGACCGAGGTCGATCAATCCACGCGCGTGGTTCAGCAGCTTATTCGCCCCACCGGCCTTCTCGATCCGGAAATCGAAGTAAGGCCCAGCGAAGGCCAAATGGAAGACATTTACGGCGAGGTGCGCAAGCGCATAGCGGCCGGCGAACGTTCCTTGATACTAACGCTGACAAAAAAAATGGCCGAGGATCTTACCGACTACCTTTCCGGCCTTGGCTTAAAAGTGCGCTACATTCACAGCGAGGTTGAAACAATAGAGCGCGTGGAGATTCTAACGCAATTAAGGCAGGGAAAGTTTGACATTCTTGTCGGCATAAATCTTTTGCGCGAGGGCATCGATCTTCCGGAAGTTTCGTTTATCGCGATTCTGGACGCTGACAAAATAGGCTTTTTGCGCTCGATTACAAGCCTTGTTCAGATTATCGGCCGAGCCGCGCGCAACGCGGCCGGGAAGGTTATCATGTACGCCGACCGGCGAAGCGATGCCATGGAACAGGCGATCGCCGAAACCGCGCGCCGGCGCGAGATACAGGTCGCCTACAACGAAAAGCATGGCATAACGCCGGTAACCGTGAAAAAAGCGATTGCCGACATTCTTACGCGCCATATCGAGGAGGCCGCAGATGCGGCGGCGACATCAATTGAAGCGCTGAAAAAGTCCCACAACGCGCTTATCCCGGAACAGCGCAAAAAGCTGATCAAGGCGCTGGAACACGAAATGCTTGAACATGCGAAAAACCTTGAGTTCGAACAGGCTGCGGCGCTGCGCGACGAAATCGAAAAGATAAAAAGCCTGGGCAAGATTTAAGGCGTCGCGCTTATTGCGCG
>WRAL01000210.1 GCA_009780285.1 Treponema sp. | reverse complement strand
TAGAAAACGCCGAGCGCATGAGGGAGGACGCGCGCAACGCGCTTCTTAAGTTGTTGGAGGAGCCGCCTGAAACCCTGCGCATCGTGATGACGGCGCAAAGGCGCGAGTCTGTGATGCCGACGATTCTTTCGCGCCTGCGTCCCTACCGTTTTTCCGCGCGCTCGGCCGGCGAGGAGGCGGAAATACTTCGCAGGGTTTTCAGGGATCCGCGCTATTCGACGGACGCTCCGACGGAAGGGGAGGGGGGGGGAGGCGCTTCCGGAGCCGCTGGCCTGGTCGCTTCCTACCTTGATTCCTTTACCCCGCAGCCGGCGGAAAAGCTGCTTCCCCTCGCGGCCTTTTTCGTCGCGGCGGTAACCCGCGCGGGGCTTTCCCGCGCAAGGGGCGCGGGCGCGCGCGAGGTGTCGCCGGCGCTTAACGCCCTTGGCAGCTACTGCGCGCGCATAGCCGAAAATTCCGGCCTGGAGCGCGCCGACGAGGCCGGGCGCACCTTGGCCGTGCTTTCCTCCGCCACTTCCGGCTTCGAGGGCCGCGCCTTTCCGCGCTTTCTTTCGCTCTGCCTGAATCTGGTTTCCGAGGCGCTCGCGCATTGCGAGTCGCCGGCGGAGGGGATCCGCCACCGCGAGATGTGGAAGAAGCGCGTGGAAAGCGCCCAGGCCGCGCATTCCGGCCTTAATCAAAGGCCGGATCTTGCGCTGGAATCGCTTTTCCACCGTCTTAGCGAGGACGTCGCGCGAGGGGGGCCTTGACATGAGCGCGAACGCGGAGGGATTTTACCGAAGGGCGCTGAAAAGCAGCCTCAGCGAGGCGCAGTACCGGGACCTTCTCGTCTCCGCGTCCGAGGAAATCTTCCGCCTGCGCGCCGTGCTGGACTCGCTTCCCTACGGGATTTTGGTCTGCGACGAGGGCCACGCGCTTACCCTGGCGAACAAGGCCGCGCGACGGCTTTTGCCCCTTTCCCACGCGGAGGGCGCCCTTCTGTGGGACTCCGTTCTTAACGGCGATCTTTCAGCCTTTTTCAAAAAGGCGCTCGAAACCGGCGAGCGCGCGCTCGAGCACGAGCAGGAAGTTTCCGCGCGCGGAAGGGACAGCCTTCTTTCGATCAGCGTCCATCCGCTGGTGGACGGGCGAAAGATTTCCGGCTCGCTCGTTCACGTTCAGGACATAACCGAAAGGCGCGCGCGGGATCAAAGGCTGCGCCGCGCGGAAAACCTTGCAAGCCTTACCACGCTGGCCGCAGGAGTCGCGCACGAGATCAAAAATCCCTTGGGCGCGATCTCGATTCATTTGCAGCTTATGCAAAAGGCCCTTGGCGCCTCGGCTGCGGCCGGCCGCGCCGGGGATGTTTTTTCCGACGCGAAAAAGCGCAGGGCCAGCGACAAAGGCGAAAAATCCAGGCCCACGGAAACGATGCTTGACAAATATTTTGGCATACTTAATCAGGAAGTGGATCGCCTTAACCAAATCGTCGTCGATTTTTTGCTTTCCGTTCGCCCGATGACGCTTGACCTGCGCCCCGGAAGCCTTAACGCGATCGTGCGCGAGCTTGCCGAGTTCGTGGGAAAGGACATGGAACGATCCGGCGTAACGCTCGTCCTTGATCTTGACGACGGTCTTCCCCTCGCGCTTATCGACGAGCGCTATATCAAAAACGCGCTTTTGAACCTGGTGGGGAACGCGCAGGCGGCGATGCCGGAAGGCGGGCTTCTGACGATTTCCACATTCGAGAAGGACGGCTGCGCGCGGGTAAGCGTTCGCGACACCGGCGCGGGAATCGAAAGCGAAAGCCTTGACAAAATTTTCGAGCCGTATTATACGACCAAGGATTCCGGCACCGGGCTTGGCCTTACGATCGTGTATAAAATTATCAGGGAACATAAGGGCGATATTGCCGTGGAATCATCGCAGGGGGGGGGGGGTACGTCCTTCGAGATTTCCATTCCGTCCTGCGAAAACAAGATGCGCTTTCTTTCCTACGAAAGCAAGGATAGCGAATGAAATTTAAAATACTTGTAGCTGACGACGAAAAAAACATTAGGGAAGGGCTTGCCGCCTCGCTTGAAATGGACGGGCATGAAACCGTCTGCGCGCCGGACGGCGAGGCCGCCTGGGCGCTTTTTGGCAAGGGCGACGTGGACCTTGTTATCACCGACCTGCGAATGCCGGGAATCGACGGCGGCGAGCTTATGCGGCGCATACTTGCCGAGTCGCCGGGCTTTCCCGTGATCATCCTTACCGGGCACGGAACGGTGGAAAGCGCGGTAAGCGCCATGCGCGACGGCGCCTGGGATTTTTTGACGAAGCCGGTAAACCTTGGCCGCCTTTCGATGCTGGTAAAGCGCGCGCTTGAAAACCGCGAGCTTGTGCTGCGGCACAAGGAAATGCAGGCGGACCTCGATCGCAGCCGCATAAGCAAAAGCATGATCGGCAAATCCCCGGCGATGCGCAAGGTCGTTGACACAATTTCGCGCGTAGCGCCCACGCGCGCCTCGGTGCTGATCACAGGCGAATCCGGCGTGGGAAAGGAGCTTGTCGCCGACGCGATCCACGAGCTTTCCCCGCGCAAGGACGGCCCGCTTGTCAAAGTGCATTGCGCGGCTTTGTCGGCCAGCCTTTTGGAAAGCGAGCTTTTCGGCCATGAAAAAGGCGCCTTCACCGGAGCGCTGGCTCGGCGGCGCGGGCGCTTCGAGCTTGCGCACGGCGGCACGCTTTTTTTGGACGAGATAGGCGAGATTGACCAAAACATTCAAATAAAGCTTTTGCGCGTTTTGCAGGAGCGCGAGTTCGAGCGCGTCGGCGGCGAGAAGACCGTCGAGGCCGACGTGCGCGTCGTCGCCGCGACGAACAAGGTTCTAAAGGACGAGATCGAAAAAGGCTCGTTCCGCGAGGATCTGTACTTCCGCCTGAACGTGGTCAGCATCGCCGTTCCGCCGCTGCGCGAGCGCAAGGAGGACATTCCGCTTATGGCGAGCGCCTTCCTGCGCGAGTTCGCCGCCGAGAACGGAAAGGCCGTGGACGGGATAAGCGAGCGCGCCTACTCGCGCCTGCACGCCTACAATTGGCCCGGGAATATTCGCGAGCTGCGCAACTGCATCGAAAGCGCGGTGGTTATGTGCAAGGGCGCGACCATAGGCGAGGGCGATCTTCCCCCGACGATAAAGTCCTCCGGCGAGGACTGGGTGCGCGTTCCCCTGAACGTAAGCCTGGATGAGGCGCAGCGAATCGTGGCGCGCGCGTCCGTGGCCTTTCACAAAGGGAACAAAAGCCGCGCCGCCGACGCGCTTGGGATAGGCCGCAAGACCTTGCAGCGCAAGCTGGACGAGGAGGAGGCGCCGGAGGACGATTAGGACGGCGATTCAAGCAGGGCCAAATAAGGCCGCGCCTCTATGCATTCACGGGAAACGCCGAGCCTTTCGAGCAGGGCGTGGAGCGCCTTGCGGCAGCGTTCCTGAGCTTGCGCCTCCGCGTCCTCGGCTATAATTTCAAGCTCCAAAAAATGGCCCAGATCGCGGACTTGCCAAAGCTCGGCGCGAACGTTAAGGCCGTCCTCGCGGACAAGCCATACGCGCCCGCGCTTTACTTTGCTGCGAGCCATGCAAAAGCCCATGTCGCGCGCAAGCTCCTCGAAAAGGGCCGCGTCGGAAACGCCGAATTCCCTTTCCTCGTTCGCCTCGATGCCGTCGACGATGTCCTTGTTTTTTACGGTCACGAGCGCCCTCGCCGGCTCGTCGGCCGTTGGCGAAAGCGCCTGCTCCCTGCGAACCCGTATTCCGTAGGCGGGAAAGCCGGGAAGGATTCCCTTGGCGGGAAGCCAGTACGAGTCGGCTTTTTCGTACTCGCCCTCGAAGGCGCCCATTTCGTCCAGCTTTTTTTCGATCTGGCCGAGGAGCGGGCCGAGAAGCCGGGCCTTGAGCTCTATTTCCACAGGACGCTCGC
>WRAL01000209.1 GCA_009780285.1 Treponema sp. | reverse complement strand
GCCCGAAAAGGCGTGGCCAAGCCCGGCCTCCAGGCCGACGAAGGGATAGCGGATCGCCTGCTCGTAGCTTATGATGGGGCCGCTAAGGGGCAACTTTGGCTCGTCGCCCGTCCAGGGCAAGGAGCCGCTGGGATACTGAAGGTAGCCGCCGGTGGCAACCCACTTGCGGTTGCGGTACCCGAAGCCCATAACGGGAGCCGCGAAAAAATTCCCCAGCCTGAATTTATAGCCGGCCTCCGCGCTCGCGGAAAAGTCCTTGTCCAGGTAAGCGTTGTGCCGGGAAAAGTGGGACGTCGCCGCGCTGCCGGGAAGCAGGAAGTCGCGGTTTTCCATCTCCCCGCTTCTCATCGGTATCGCGAAGGCCGCCTCGACGCCCAGGAAAAAACCGCCGGCCGAGGCCCGGACATCGAAGCCGACGCTCGGGACGGCGCGGTCGTTCCATTCCAGTGCGCTGATCATTTTCTCGCCCTCGAAGACAAGCTCCCATGTGGTGCCGGCTCTAAGGCCCGCCCCTACCATAAGATCGACCTCCAGGGAATGGGACGAAAAGGCCGCGCCAAGGAACGCCGCCGAAAGGAGCAGGGCCTTAATGGCTATTTTCACCAATGTTTCCTTTAAGCGCCGGCGGCATTTTCCTGCCTTCTTGCTTTGGGATGACCTACAACGAGGCATTGACCCATCTTTCGTCATTATAGCTTACTACTTTTTTCTGTCAATGGGCAATTTTGGGAAGGGAGTGGCGCAACGATGTCCCAGCGCCTTATCGTCACCCGCCGACTTGATCGGCGGGTCCAGTTCCAATAACGCATTCGCAGGCGGTTACTTGTGCCGCCGCAGGCGGTTACTTGTGCCGCCGCAGGCGGTTACTTGTGCCGCCGCAGGCGGTTACTTGTGCCGCCGCAGGCGGATGCCCCGGCAAGGGATCGGGAGCGCGCGCATAGCCGCAGCCACGCAACAGAGCGAAGGCCATGGCCGACATCCCACGCCATGGAAACACGGGAAATCAGTTTCGACCGGCCACCGGGATGCCAAGCACGTACAGATTGTAATTGTCCACGGCCATGAGGAAGCGCTTATCTGTTACCCCGTTTATTAAAACAATGCCCGCTAGGGACGCGCTGTTAACGAGAAGCGTTATCGGTAAGACGATATCGGAAGCGCCCGGCAAATCGGCAGCCCAAAACACAGCCAGCGTTGTCGAGGCTGCAATGGTGTCGCCGCACAAAATCCCTGACCAGGTTCTGCCTGAGCGCACCTGGGCAACGAGCCGCTCATTCCCTGGCGTGGCAGCGAGCGCCGCCAGAGCGTCGCGCTGGGACAGGCGCGTGCCGTCCTGCAACATGATGCTTTGAACACCAGTGAGCAGGCTGCTCCGTCCAGGATTCTGCAAAAGCAGGTTTGGCGGAAACGCCGTGGCCATAAAAGGCGCGTCGATGGCTTCCTCTTCCTGCGCCAAGGCGGGAAAGGCCGCTACGGCAAATAGGATGGCCGCAGTATAAACAAATTTGTTCCTCATAGTGTTCTCCTGATGTTGAATTACGTTCACATAAAGCTCAGCCTTAAATAAATTAAGGCTGCGCTTTGAACGCCACAAGTCTAGTTTAACAGAGCAGCGCCAATACCTGCGAGCGCATCCCCGCCCTACTCCGCGCCCGCTTCCTGCCGGCTTTTCCGCCCGAAGAAAGCCCTGAGCTTCGCAGCCTCGCTCGCGAAGTACTCGCGCAGGCTTTTCCCTTCTCCCCTAAGCTCGAAGAAAATAACCTGCATCGAAAGCCCGACGAAGACACATAGCAACAGGTCGGAAAGAGCCAAGCTGCCAAAGCCGCCGACGGCGATAAAGTTGAAGCCGCCGCCGTAAACCAGCGTATGAATAATCACGCTCGAGATACAGCCGAAGTACAGGGCCGCGAAAAGCGCGAAAAGGCGATAGTTGCCGCGGCCGCCAAAGCAGAAAGACCTGTAGGCTAAAAGGCCAAAGGTTAGGGTCAGCAAATGAAGGGGAATCGCCACCGCGCGATGAAGGACGATGGGATTCTCGATAATCCTGGGAATCGCGGCGAAGTCGACGGCCAGCCAGTCCCCGGCAAGGCGCGCCCAGAAGCCGAGGTTGCCGGAAATAACCGCAGACAGAACCAAGTCGGCGGCGATTATCGCGACGGCGGCCAGCGCGATCTTGGCCGCGCGCGCCGGCCTTGGCCCGGCCCCCCGCGCCCAGCGGTTTATCGCAAGCCCGACAAGAAAAGCCAAGGCCACGGAGACGGCAAGGTTCAGCGCGAGAAAGCCGTTCGCCTCGATGGGCCTTTGCAGAACGAGCATGTAAAAAAAGTAGATCGCGACGGCCGGCGTCCCGTACCACAGAAGAATACGCGCCGCGCCGGGGCGCTGGGCACCGCCCGCGCGCAAGTTGTTGGTTTTCATTTTTTGCCTCCGCCTTTCTTCATAACAGAGAGCGCTGGGGCTACCACCTGACCGTCTTTGTTTTTTAGCAAAGAAAAAAGAACTCGATAACTGACAAATGCGAGAACAAACCCATAAATATCCACCAACCCAATGCTGCCAAGATTTCTTACAGCCATGAAACGAGGATTACCTCCGAAGAACGCCAGTTGCAATCCTACGCTTGCAACTGTTGCAGCGGAGATTATTGCACAGATAGATACCAGACGTTTCTCGATCTGGCCGCCAAAGCTAATACGTCTGTGCCAGTAAATTACTGCCAATGCCAGCACAGAGGCGATAACAATAAATCCCCATTCTCCAAAAATCGAGTTTCTCCTAGGGGCCCGGTGTTCAAGCGTTGGGTGAAACGCCAGCCATCATCCGGGGTGCTGGATCCCAACCCCGCTATAGAGGGTCACGATTGCTGAAGAGATCAGCGAGAGGGCTATAAGCGCGCTGACCGCAATGGCTGTTTTTATAGGAGAAATAAATTCGTCCTCATTGTTGTTTGCCCATGCGTGTATGGCCAATCCCGTGAGAAAGAGCAAGAAAGCAGGAACGATAAGATTCAGCGCTAGGTAAATATCGGCTTCTACTGCCCTGCGGAGCTGAAACACGTTCATAAAATAAACGTGGCACGAGGCCAAGGCGCTGCAAAGTAAAATTTTTACGAGCTCGGCCCTTGAGAACAATCTTTCGTTCGTCATAAGTCCTCCTTTGTAATACCCCCGATCGAAATCTGTGCTTCTATCGGGGGAGGCATCTCCAAGTCTAGTAAGCGCAGACAGCCACGATAATCATAAGGCAGCAAGCGATAATAATGACTTTCGCCTTGGTAGATAGCCTTGCTTCTATCCCATCCTCATGCGCCTGAGCAATTTCATAAGCATGGAATCCTACTTCCATGCTCTGCTCCACATCAACTACAGCAAGACCCGTTATGAAGAGATCGCCTTGCTCTCTGGCGAGAGTAGCAAAAGTGGTTGTTCGCAACTCGCTTAGCGTGCTAACAAAGAATAGCTGCGCAATGCTCTCATGCATATCAAACACAACGTCAGGCACCCCGTCGCCGTTCAAGTCCGCCTCTTCGCCCAGGCTCAGCGTATGCGATACCGTCGCCTCGTAATCGCCGTTCGCGCCGAAGCGCGCGAAGTCAAAGGAAATCGCCTGCGCGTCCACGGAATTGACCGTAAGAAGCCCGAACCTTGCTTCCGCGGCCTTGTCCACGTAGCCTGTTTCCACGGCTTCCACCGCGCCGAGGCGCACCAGAGCGCGGGAGCCGGGAACAAGGCCGTCGCCCACGGCAAGGCTGCCGCCGGTAAATCCAAGCCGAACTTCGGCATCCCGTCCGTTATCCGCGAGATCGTCCATGCCCGGCATCGAGCACGAAACGCCGAATGTCATGGCCAGCGCCAAGGCCGCCATCCCGGCAAAAAGCTTCTTAATGTTCATACTACCATCCTAAGGTAATTGCAGAAACATAAACCTCATACCCGCGACAATCAATGCCGTGAAT
>WRAL01000208.1 GCA_009780285.1 Treponema sp. | reverse complement strand
GCGAAAAGCCTACTCCTTTGGCCGCATGGCCGAGCGCTTAGACTAGCCATCCCATGCAGGATGACAACTAAATTCTGCCGCGCCCGGTTCAGTTTGTCAAGCGCGAACGAAGCGGCTTTCGTTGCGGGCAAAGCATTGGCGGCCTGAAGTTTTGAGCGGGCTTTAGCCCGAGGGCTTCCCGAGGGTTTCCCGAGGGTTTTAGCCCGCCCAAAACTTCGGAGCTACTGCGCGGCGCGCAGTAGCCCGTAGCGCGAAGCCAGGCGGTTTTTCCTATAGAGAAGCGGCCTTTCCCTCCCAAAGGCCCAAGGTCAAAAGGCCGCGCGGGCCTCGTCCGGATATTGACGAAAGGCGGTATTCGGTATATATTTAAGGGTATGAGTGACTATCTTGATCCCCAAAATGAGGAATTGCTCAAGGATTTTTTCGCCGAGGCCCAGATGCAGGTCGATTTGCTGGAGCAGAACATTCTCGTTCTGGAGAACGAGGGCTCCAACAAGGATGCCGTGGACGAGATCTTTAGAGCCGCGCATACCCTAAAGGGGGGATCCGCGACCGTCGAGATGCTGGAGCTTTCTTCCTTTACTCACATCGTGGAGGACGTGCTGGACGCGATTCGCGGCGGGCAGGTCGCCATTGACGAGAACGTAACCGACGTGCTGCTCGCGGCCATAGACGTGATCAAGATGATGCTGGAGCAGCGCATGAACGGCGGGGTATACCGCCAGGACACTTCCAAAATACGGGACAGCCTTTCCTCCCTTCTGCCGGCAAAGGCCGGCGCCGGCGCGAAAGCCGCGCCTCCTGCCAAGCCCGCCGCTCCGGCCGCGCCGCCCGTAAAAAAGGCCCTCGGCTCGACGCTGAGCGAGGCGGAGATGCGGGAGATTTTGGACACGGCGGAGGCCGGCGATCCGGTGTACCGGGTTACCGTCACTTTCGACGAAAAGAGCCTTATGAACACCGTCGGCGGCATTCAGATCTACGCCGTGCTAAAAAACCTTGGCACCGTTCTAAAGACGACGCCGGAGTTCGAGGAGCTTTACGAGGACAACTTCTTCGAAAAAGTCGACTACTACGTTAGCACCAGGAAAAAGCCGGACGAGCTGCGCTACGCCGTGATTCTGCCGGACGTTTCCCTCGCCGCCGACATAGCGGACATGCGCAACCCCGGCGCCGAAGCCAAGGCCGCCTCCGGCGGAATGCTGGCGCGCGCCATAGCCAAGGAAGCCGTTCCCGCGCCGGCCAAGGAAGCGCCCGCTGCGGCTGCGGCCGAGGCTCCGCAGGCCTCGACGCAGGTCGCGACTCAGGTCGGCGCCGAGGACGCGAAAAAGGCCGGGAAGGAGGCGGGCTCGATCCTGCGCGTGGATTCCAAGCGCATAGACGACCTTCTCAACCTCGTATCGGAGACGGTCATCACGAAGGCCACCTTCAACCAGATCAGCGGCCAGTTCAGCAGGATGGTCTCGCAGCTTCACGACATCGAGGGCCAGTACAGGGAAAAGATCAAGAGCCTGTTCGACTGCCTGCCGGATCACCTGGAAAGGATCCAAAGCGGCAAGTCCGTCAAGGACATACGCAAGGAAATCAACGAGAACTACGGCGACATTTTTTCGCTTTTCGACGGCTTCGAGGCGCTTTTCAAGAGCAACATGGGCAAATTCCGCTCCACGGCGCAAAACCTGGGCCGAATCACCGGGGAATTGCAGGAAGGGGTCATGCGCATTCGCATGGTTCCCATCAGCCAGATCTTCAGCCGCTTCCCAAGGCTCGTGCGCGACCTTTCCAAGGCGCTCAACAAAAAGATCAACCTTGTGATCGAGGGCGAGGAGACCGAGCTTGACAAGTCGGTTATCGAGGATCTGCTCGACCCTATCATGCACTCGGTGCGCAACTCCATCGACCACGGAATAGAGGCGGCGGACGTAAGGGTAGCCGCCGGAAAGCCGGAGGAAGGCCGCGTTCTGCTAAAGGCCATGAACGAAGGCAACATGATCGTCATCGAGATTTCCGACGACGGCAAGGGCATAGACGTGGACGCGGTAAAAAGGCGCGCCGTGGAGCGCGGCCTTATAAGCCCGAACAAGATTCTTACCGACGTGGAGGCCTTCAACCTTATCTTTAACCCGGGCTTTTCCACGGCGGCGCAGATCACCAGCATTTCCGGCCGGGGCGTCGGCCTGGACGTGGTGCGCCGCCAGATCGACAAGCTCAACGGCACGGTTACCGTCAATTCCGAGCTTGGCAAGGGAACGAAGTTCACCATCAAGCTGCCGCTCACCCTGGCCATCATTCAGGGCCTTTTGGTGCGCGTCGGCACGGAGATTTACTCGATTCCCATCACCAGCGTCATCGAAAGCCTTCGGATCAAGCCGGAGGACATTCGCACGATAGACAACTACGAGGTTTTCAATATCCGCAGCGACGTGATCTCGCTTTTACGCCTGAACCGGCTTTTCGGCATCAAGACCGAGGAAAACCGCGACTACAACTTTATCGTCATAGTCGGGACGGCGGAGCGGAAGATGGGCTTCATGGTCGACAGCCTGATCGGGGAGGAGGACGTGGTGATCAAGCCCCTGCGGGATCAGTTCACCAACTCGCCCGGGATCGCCGGCGCCTCGATTTTGGGCGACGGCTCGGTTTCCCTGATCATTGACGTAAGCCAGCTTCTGGAACTGGGGCTTAAAAAGGAGATGGAGCAGCGCCAAGTCCGCGAAGCTTCAATAGGGTAGGGGTATGGCAACTATGCAAGACTCGATAATGCGCGATCTGAGCGAGGCAAACGCCGATTTGCAGGAGCAAAAGGCGCGGGTGGAAACGGTCGACTACAAGATGATCACCTTTTCGCTGGCGGGGAAGGATTTCGGCGTCGACATCATGAACGTCAAGGAAATCGCCAAGGCGGACAAGTTTACCTTCGTCCCGAACGCCGCTTCCTACGTCAGGGGCGTCTACAACCTGCGCGGGGACATCATCCCCGTCATAGATTTGCGGACCTTTTTCCATCTGTCCAAGGAGGCCAAGCCCGACGGCCAGGAAAACATGCTGATCCTGCGGGTCAACGAGCAGGTCTACGGCACGATCGTGGACCGGATCGACAAGGTGATCGGCGTTTCCCGCGAGACGATTCAGCCGCCGCACCCTATTTTCGGCGACATCAACATCAAGTACATCTCCGGCGTGGTGGAAAAATCAGGCGATCTCTACGTCATTCTGGACGTGGTGCGTATCTTTGGCCAAAGGGACGAGGCGAAGGAAAAGGACATGGGCAGCGTCAGCGGCGCCGGCGACTTCCATGTCCCGCCGCCGCCTTCCGTCGAGGCACCGGAAAGCGCGAAGGAACAGCAACAGCAGGCCGCGGACACGGCGATCGGCTTTATAAAGGAGGGCCTGGCCGCCCTGAAGCGCTTTTCCGTGTCGCCGGTCAACGAAAGCTGGATGCGCAGGCGCTTCGTCGAGTGGAGCAGGACGCGCCCCGGAACGGAGGCGCAGCTTAAAGGCGTCTCCGATGCGGACGACTTCCTTTCCGACTTCTTTTCGCTGCCGGCCAACTCGCTGTGGAGCGAGGGCTACGCGCAGGAGGTAAAGAAGATTCTGCCGGAGCTTTCCTCCGGGAACATACAGGTCTGGAACGTTGGCTGCGGGAAGGGCTATGAAACTTTCTCGCTTGCCTGTATACTCAAGTCGAAGTACAAGAACGCCCAGATCAAGATATGGGCGAACGACAAGGACGTTATGGCGATAAGCCAGGCGCCGAACATGACTTTCGAGTACGAGGACGTCCCTGACTATTGCAGGGCTTTTATGGTAAAGGGCAGAAACGGGTATTCGTTTAGCCAGGCGATCAAGGATTCGATCGTCTTCGAATACCACGACGTAACGCACGACAACCCCTTGCCCGAGCTGGACGCGATCGTGATCTGCGACACCTTGTCGTTTCTTCTGGCCGAGGATCAGGAGAGGCTG
>WRAL01000207.1 GCA_009780285.1 Treponema sp. | reverse complement strand
CCGTGCTTTTCGACGAACTTTGGAATGTCGGCCCTTTCGATTTCCTTTTTCAGCACTGCAAGCGCCGCGATCATTTTATAGTTTGCTTCCGGAACGTCGCCCGCGCCCGCAGGCTTTGTGATGTCCGGGTTTTGCATTTCCACCGAAAATTTTTGCACGTCGGTTATTTTAAGGCCGTTGCGTTCAAGCGGCTCGGACACAAGCGCCGACATTACCGCCTGCGGCGAAGAGCCTGTTCCAACGGTGTGCCGACCTACAATATCCGTGTTAAAAACCGGCGAGCGGAAATCGTTTTCGCTGATCAGCGCGGCGAAGCCGGCCACCACGTCTTCAAGTATCGGCAGGCCCTTTTTGACGTGATCCTTTCCGTTCATTCCCAGCTTGGCCGTGGAGCCGCCGGCGACGACTACGACGTTTCTGTAAGTTCCGGCCTTCACAAGCGAAGACGCGATGATCAGCGCATGGGCCGGCGCCGCGCAAAAGCCGCGCGTGTCGGATCCGGTGGCGTTTGCAAGCCCTGAAATTTCGGCAATGGCTTTTGCGAAATTGCCGCCGCCGCGCTGGTTCACGTCGCCGCAGGCCTCTTCCGAACATTCGATCACATATTCCACTTCGCTCATATCAAAGCCGCTTTTTACGGCCAGATTGTTAAGGGCCAGCGCTCCGGAAGCCTTGGAAACAAGGTTTTCAAAAATTACATGCGCGTTCAGGTTTACGTCTATGTCATGCGCGCGCTTTACGCAGCCTACAAGTTTGCCTTCGTGAAGGAGCGCCTCGGCATGTTCCTCGGAAACGGCGCTTTGTATTTCCGCAATCTCCGCGCCGGCGCCAACTCTGCCGGCCAAATCCTTCAAAGCAGGATGCGCGGCGATTTTTTTGGCGGCGCTTGCGGCAAATGTTTTTTCCAATAAAACCAAGTCGAAGGAATCGACGATTTTTAACAGGGCGATAAATTCGTCCTGCGGCATTATTTCGCCGAAGCGCCCGTAGCGGCTGGCGCCTTTTACTTCCTTGTCATGCCAGGGAAACTCGTATTCCTTGAGCGCTTGCGGCGCGATTTCCCCGATATAAGCCTGGTTCGGCGGATACGCGACGACCTTTTCGAAAGGCCGCAGATGCGAGCCAAGCTGTCTAAGGTATTCCGACTCCGGATTCACCACACGTTCGGTGGTTTGCGTCGCGCCGTTGTTTACCATATCAGGCGCGTGAACGAGCACGTAGGACGCGCATTTAAGCACGGGCTTTGTCATCTTTTTCCTCCATGAAAAGCGTGAAATATTTCTTTGCGTTTATAGTGAATGATCATTGCGTCGAATCTTCTTTTCTTGTGCTAAACGCGCCTGCTTTAATGCGGGGGCGTTGCGGGGGCAGTCGCGCACCGCGAAGGCTAAAGCCTTCGCGCCTCTTCGATCTGTGGCGCGCCATTTGGCGCTCTCGGCGTTGCGCCTTTTCCATCCGCGCGCTGCGCGCGCCTTTGTCGGCCGTCCCGCAGGGGGGGTAGCGTAAGACGCGCGCTTGCGCGCGGCTGGAGCGAGGGGGGGCGCAGCCCTCCCGCATGATTCGCAAGCTTCGCTAAAAATATTTTGCGCGGCTTCCACGCGGCCTCCCTCTATTTATTTTGCGCGAAAAACGCCGGCCAAACCTTGCGGCCGGCCGGCGCTTTCCTAGTTCTCGAACACTGTCTGCTTGTCAACCTCGGTTTGCAGGGCTTTGAGCGCCCGCTCGACGAGTTTTCTTCGCAGCTTTTTTTCCTCGGCTTTTTCAAGCGCGGGGTTTCCCAAAGGATGGGGAATCGCGACGGCCGGAACGATCCTGTTCGCGCCGACCGTGAGCGAGATGGGAACCACGGTGCATACATGCACAACCGGTATTCCCGCGCGCTCGATTTCTTTTACCATCGTTGCGCCGCAACGAGTGCAAGTCCCTCAGGTGCTGGTTAATATCACCGCCTTTACTTCGTCGTCGATTAGCTCCCGCGCGATTTGGCCGGCGTATGCCTTGGCGTTAGCGACTGAGGTGCCGTTGCCCACGGTGGAATAGTAGTAGCGATGCAGGCTGCCGATGGCGCCTTCGCGTTGCAGGTCGCGCAGCGCGTCCACCGGCAAAACCCTGTCCGCGTCCTGGTTCGCGTACACGGGGTCGTAGCCTCCGTGCGCCGTTTCGTATGCGGCATCGGTAAGATCGGCCACGCCTTCTATGTCGTACTTTCCGAAGCGCGAGGCGCTGGACGATTCGATTTTGTCCGGGTTGCCCTTGGGAACTATGCCGCCGCTCGTTACCAGCGCGATTTTTATTTTTGAAAGATCCTTCACGGCCGGGTTCGGCGCCACGTTGTCGAACACGGGCATCGCGTATTCGGTGTCGAACTGCGCGCCCTTGATTTTTTTCAATAACATGTCAACGGCGCGCTTCGATCCGCGCTCGGCGACGAAGGCGTTTTTGCGTATGCCTTTGGAAAAATACCCTTCCTCCGCCGCGTCGCCAAGCGCTTCCTTTTTGCCCAGCTTCAGCGCAAAGTCCGCGAGCGCGGGCGCGGCCTTTCGCATGTCCGCGGCGTTGTTGCCGGTCTTTAGAATGTACGCGTCCTTTCTAAAGGAATCCACGCCGGGATTTTCGCCGTACATGCCGGTAACGACCGGAACGCCCAGCTTTTCCGCGACGGCCTTGCAGATCGCGCCGCATGCCATGCCGTATCGCCCGGCGTTAAAAGCCGGCCCGGCGACGAACACGTCGGGCTTTTGCTTCTCGATCAGCGGGATGATGGCCGACACCGCCTCGTCAACGTTCTCGTTAAAGTACGAATCCCCGCAGACAACCGTCGCCACTATTTCCGCCTCGTCGGCGAAGCGCTGCGAAAGCGCCAGCCCCGGCCCCACAAGGCCCTCGCGAAGCTCCGGCCGGTGGTCGGCCTTTTCCTCGCCGCCCACGCCGCCGTAAAACTGGTTGATATAATGAACTACGCGCAACTTGCTCAATTGCAGCCTCCTAAGTTAAGTTGGCCGCGCGCGCCAATTCCACGACGCGCGCGGCCCGTAAATCAGTCCTTGAACTTGCAGAACTGATCGCGCATAGACTTCATCTCGACCATGATCTCGTCCACGTTAAGGACCATTTCCATCATGCCGATCTGCTCGTCGTATACGCCCGGATCAACCTGATCCTTAAACACCGGTTCCGTGCAGTGATAAACGCGGAGTCCCAACGAGACTCCGGTCAACGGACCTGCAAAAGTGGGATCGCCGTTCGTAACGGTCTCGGCTGCAAGGCCGGCGGCCTCCGCCTCGGCCGCGCCGATAATCACGATCACGTTTTCCGCGCCGTGCGTGTCGACGGCCGACTTAACCCTCTTTTGGTTCTCCAGATCCATTGCGCCTGCCGCCGTTCAGACAAAGCATTCGTTGGACGAAAAAATTATTTCGCAGCCCGCGCTTTTAAGACATTCGTCTATAGCGGGGCCGGGAACGCCGTCTCTGTCGCCAATGACAATTAGTTTTTTGCCATTAAACAGACCCATGTTCTACCTCCTGTGATAAAATTATTAGCGCAATCGGGCCCGCCGCGAGCAACGCCGCAGCGCGGGCCGTCGTTTAACTGCCTTAAAATTCCTTGACGGTGATCCTGTTAAAGCCAAGCTCGTTCGTCGCGCCTATGATCACCTGGATTTCCGCCTCGATCGATCCGTCCGGACGAAGCGAGCCGGCGAAACCTCCGGCGATCTTGTCCGTGTAGTCCGTCATGCCGATGATTTTTTCCATGGGCGGCAGGACGATGACCTCGTTCGCGTTGCCGCCGGTTACCACCGCGTCCGCCGCCGGATCCGCGTCCGCCAGCGACTGCGACTTGCCGTCGCGCCCGGCGTACTCGTCCGTTACGATCACGGTCTTTATTCCCTCGGCCTCGATCTTTTTGCAGTTCATGATAAGGTCCGTGTCCGGATTGCCGAAACCTTCCTGCGAGATTATCGCCGCGT
>WRAL01000206.1 GCA_009780285.1 Treponema sp. | reverse complement strand
GCCAAAGAAGGCTTTCCTGAAGGGTTTCCTCGCGCGAGAGCGCGCCTTCCATAAAGCCGCGGTGGCCGTCCGGATCCCCGCCTGAGCCCAAACCGGGGCCGAAGGAATCCGGGTCGAGATCAATGCGCTCCTGCGCCTCCAAACCCGCGCCTTCCTTGGAGTCCAGCGAAACCGTGCTGCGATCCTCCAAAAGCTCGATGGCCGGGTTCGTTTCAAGCTCGCTTTCGATGGCCCCGCGAAGATCGGCCAGCGGCATCTCCATCATTTTGAGGGACTGGTACATGCGCGGGCTCATCTTCAGCCCTAGCTGCTGCCTTTGAACGAAAGAAGCCTGCATCTGCGCCCCTAATGCCCCCGTTCCGGGGCGCCGCCTCAAGGCGACGCCGCCGGCGCTACTCTCCGCGAGCCTTTGCCGGGGCCACTATTTCGGCGGCGCTTGCCACGATGCCGGCCAGCGCCTGAAGATCGGACGGGATGATCAGCTTGGTGGCCTGCCCGTCGGCGACCTTTTGCAGGGCCTCAAGGCTGCGCAGCCGTATCAGGGCCTCGTCCGCCTGCACCGCCTTGATCATCCCAAGGCCCTCGGCCGTGGCCTTCTGAACGCTGAGTATGGCCTGGGCCTCGCCCTCCGCCCTGCGAATCGCGGACTCCTTGGCAGCCTCCGCCTGGAGGATCACCTCGGCCTTTTCCGCCTCGGCCCGGAGGATCGTCGAGGCCTTTTGCCCCTCGGCAACGAGAATCGCGCTTTGCTTTTCCCCCTCGGCCTTAAGGATCGACTCGCGCCTTTCGCGCTCGGCGCGCATCTGCTTTTCCATCGCCTGCTGGATGCTTTCCGGCGGCATGATGTTGCGCACCTCGACGCGGTTCACCTTGATCCCCCAGGGGTCGGTGGCCTCGTCCAGCACCGACCTCATGCGCGCGTTGATCATGTCGCGGCTTGTCAGCGTGTCGTCAAGCTCAAGCTCGCCGATGATATTGCGCAAAGTGGTGTTGGTGAGGTTCTCTATCGCGCCGAAGGGGTTGATCACCCCGTAGGTGTAGAGCTTGGGATCGGTGATTTGCAGGTAGATAACCGTGTCGATCATCATTTTCACGTTGTCCTTGGTGATCACCGGCTGGGGATCGAAGTCCGCCACCTGCTCCTTCAGCGACACCCGGCTCGCGATGCGGTCGATGAAAGGCGCCTTTACGTGAATGCCCGTGCTCCAGGTGGAGCTGTAGGCGCCGAGGCGCTCGATGACGAAGGCGTTTGACTGCGCCACGATTCTCACGTTGGCGATCACTATCGCCAGAAGGAAAGCGGCCAGTGCCGCGATTACCACGATTTGCATTCTGAATCCTCCATTTTATTCAGGCGTTTTCCACGCCCGCGCTTTCCGCCGGCCTTACCACCAGCTTGACTCCCTCGACGCGCAGGATCTCGCACCTGCTACCCCGGGCGACTTCCAGGCCGTCGTCGGAGACGACCGACCATATCTGCCCGCCTATTTTGGCCTCGCCCTTCTCGAACTCGCCAATGGCCCTGTCCAAAAGCACGAATTTTCCGACCAGATCGTCCACGTTGGTCTTGGTTTTGCCCATTTTGAACTTTTTTATCGCCAAGGGGCGGGTAAAGACAAGAAGAATCGCCGAAATCGCGATAAAAATAAGAGCCTGCGCCGGAAGCGAAAGGCTTTCCAGAAGGAGCGAGAGAAAAACCATGACGAGCGCGGCGATAGCCAGCCAGATCGTGGTAAGGTTGTAGCTGCCCAGCTCGAAGAGCGCGAATACCACTACCAGAGCAAGCCATATCCACTGCATGGATATGTAGCCAAAAACAGTAAGCATACCAAAATAGTAACTCCACCGGGGGTATTTGTCAACAAGCCGGCGCCTCGCGGCCTTTTGATCGATAGCCTTTGATCTGGGCCCCCTGCGGCTGGCGGACGCGCGGGACCTCGGTCATTTCAACCAAGCGTGGAGTTTTGAGGCGGGCTTTAGCCCGCCTCAAAACTCCGAGGCCAAGCGCCGTAGGCGACTTGGCCCGCCCTCGGCGCCCGCGCGCCCGCCAGCCGCAGGGCATTCGCGGTGGGCATCTTGGACGAAAGGCCGCTATTCTATAGGAAAAACTTTTGGGCAAGGCGCTCCTGCGCCTTGCCCAAAAGTTTTAGCTTGGTGGAGCATTTTCCACCGCGCGAGCGAAAATTTACGCCGAAAGGGGCTTGCGCGATTTTCGAAAGGGATGTACAATGGCATCGAGCGCTGCCCAAGGCGGCCAAAATTTAGGGCGAAAGGATATCTAAGGGGGTATATAATGGAAAACAATAAATCACGGCCGCAAGCCGCAGAAACTGCTGCAATTCAGTCAAAAAAAATAACGCCAAAATCATTGTTATCACCTGCAACGCGAAGCCTGATGGGTGGCGCAGCTGCCGGTGCAATTATGAAGGGATTAACAATAATTGGCGGCGCAGGTATAGCACTTGGTGGGGCGAGTACATTAGTTAGTTGTAAAGAAGTATATGACCCATTAATTCAAACAAAGGGGGGGGTGGAATTTTATGCTGATGAAAATGTAAGGGCATCTGTTGAAACAGCACTGAATAAATTGACTGATGATGATATTAGGTCTGCTACCAATGGATTGGTCGCCAGCTGGCATGGCGGCAGCAAGGCAATGGTAATTGAAACAAAAAACGGACTTGCAATTATTAAGAATGGCAACATAGATAATATAATTGGAGATTTAGAGGCCGGATATAATATGGCCAAACCACAATATATTTCTTTGGTTGATACGCGTTTTGGAATTGAATTCCATGCTGAAAAAGGTACAGATAGAGATGCAGTTTTTGAAGAAATTCAAGGCCTACCTGATTTGACCGGCATGGATACAGCAATCGCAAGCTGGAAGCGCACATTGATTGGAGGCTTAACTTTTACATTAGCTAATGATGGTAGAATAATAATTATGAGTGATGGAACTCAAAGTACGACCGGACTACTTGGTGATCTTGGTAACGGTGTCGCTGTTTGGCAGAATTCCAAAACATTGAATATAGGACGAGCCTCTCGTTAATATTGTATAGGTGACGCAAAGGTGCCTGACACCGAGGCCCGGTGTCAGGCACGAGGCCCGCGTGTCCGGCACCCGCGCCTGTACGATCAGGCCCACATCTAAAGCCCCACCAACCTAAAATATCCGAGTAAGGCGCTATTGCGCCTTACTCGGATATTTTTCCTACAGAAGAGCGGCCTTTCGCTCCTAAAGCCCCGCGCGTATACCCTGCGGCTGGCGGGCGCGCGGGCGCCGAGGGCGGGCCAATGCGCCTGCGGCGCTTTGGCCTCGGAGTTTGGAGGCGGGCTAAAGCCCGCCTCCAAACTCCATGCATGGTTGCTGGAGATAAATGCTGACAACCTAAAAGCTCCGAGTAAGGCGCATGGGCGCCTTACTCGGAGCTTTTTCCTATAGAAGAGCGGCCTTTCTTGACAAAAATCCCAGCGCGTATGCCCTGCGCTCCGCCGCGTGCGGGCGCCGAGGGCATTTGGAGCGCAGCGACATGACCGAGGTCCCGCGCG
Source organism: Treponema sp. (assembly GCA_009780285.1). GTDB lineage: Bacteria > Spirochaetota > Spirochaetia > Treponematales > Breznakiellaceae > WQXQ01. The sequence continues at coordinate 413 of WRAL01000206.1, read as the reverse complement.
CGGCGGAGCGCAGGGGGCCGGCGATCAAAGGCCCTAGATCCAAAAGGCCGCGCGGCCCCCCTTGAAACACGGAAAAAAACCGTATATGATGGCATTGTTCCCCGCAATCGTCGAGGAACGAGCATTTTTTCTTGCGGGGAAGAACCCTATGGACCCTGACCTATTATTGAACGTCGCTTCAGTCGCCCTTCTCGTTTTTCTTTTGACTATGGGCACTTTTTTCAGCGCGGCCGAGATGGCCTTCGCGTCGCTTAACAGGGCGCGGATCAAAAACATGGCCGAAGGCGGCGGCCGGCGCGGAAGGCGGGCGGCGCTCGTGGCGCACCTCTACGAAAACCGCTTCGACGAGCTTATCGCCACGCTTCTAATCTGCAACAACCTCGTGGCGATCACCTCGGCCACCGTTTCCGTGG
>WRAL01000205.1 GCA_009780285.1 Treponema sp. | reverse complement strand
GGCTTCAACAAGGCTGTACAGGAATTCGCCGGCGGTTTTCACGCTAACCGGCTTTAGCTCGCCGGCTTCCATGCCGGCTATTACGAGTTCGGCAAGAAAGTGGCGCATTCTTACCGTGCGCCGGCGAACGCGTTTTCCGGGATCCGTGTTGCTTTTTGAAATATACAAAATATATTCAAGCACGACCAAAAGCAGTTTGCGATTTTCTTCGAGAACGGAAAAAATCTCATGCAAAACCAAAGTGATTTTCTCCACGCTGGCAAGATCTCTTCGCGCCTGAATCTGCGTTATTCCCTCCTCAACCTTCGTCAGAAGCAGCTTGATGCTGTAACTAAAAATATCTTTCTTGTTGCGGAAGTAGAGGTACAAAGTCGTTCGCGTAATGCCGCATCTGTCAGAGATTTTTTGAAGAGTCGTGTTCTCAAAACCTTCTTCCATGAAAACATCAAGCGCCTTAGTCAAAATCTCCTGGCTTCTTTTTTCGTGCTTTACCGCTACCGGCATGGCGCCTCCGTTATTTTCTAAGACATTCGTACTGATAAAAATACGCGCGCTCGGAACCGTTGCTGATTTCCCTGCGCGAGTCGGCCTTTTTTTGAAACAGCGATTCAAAGCCGGGATGATTGCAAATAACGCCGAGCTTCCATTCCGGAAAATTCCTTGCCAATTTTGGCATTTGCGCGTACAGGCGCTGCGCGTCGGCCGGGTTTCCCAGCCTTTTTCCATAGGGCGGGTTGGTAATGATAAATCCCGTCGAATCCTCGCCGCGCGCGAAATCCGGGCGCGCCTCTTCCATGGAAAGCGCGCGAATTTCAGGCAGCGCGCCCGACTGAGCGCCCGCGCCGGCCAGTTCGGCAAGAGCGCGAAGATTTGCCCTGGCCAAATTCGCCGACTCCTCGTCCTCGTCGCTTCCGGCTATGCGAATGATTCTGTCAAAATTAATTTTTTCGCGCAGTTGCGATCGGACTCTTTCCTCCGCCGCCTCGTCGGCGATCAAAAGCCGGCTTATGGCGAAATCCCGGCCCAAGCCCGGCGCCATGTCCCAGGCGTACATAAGGGCCTCGGCGAGGAAAGTCCCGGAGCCGCAAAAGGGATCGTAAAAGGGATATTTGCGCTTCCAGCCGGAAAGAAGAATAAGCGCCGCCGCCGTCGTCTCGCGCAGGGGAGCCGGGCCGCCTTTTTTTCGATAGCCGCGCTTGAAAAGAGGCTCGCCGCTCAGGTCGAGCAAGAGCGAAACCTCGTCGCGGTCGATGTGGACGCGCGCCTCCGCGTCCTCGGCCGTTTCCGGCAGGCGCGAAAGCCCGCGCGCCTCGCAAAGCCTGCGCGCGATGGCCTTGTGCGCCACCGACTGTATGCTCGTTTCCGCATCCAGCCCGGAACGGCTGGAGCGCGCCTTTACCAGCCTTACGCCCATATGCGCCGGCACGAGCTTTTCCCATTTAACCGACCGCGCGCCTTCAAAAAGCGCGTCGAAATCCGTCGCCTTAAAAACCGCCGCTTCCAAAAGAACCCTGTCGGCGGCCCTTAGACCGCAAAGCGCGCGGTACAGGCCCTCGATGTCGGCGCTAAAGCGCACCTTTCCAAAGGCCGATTCCTTTACGGAAAGCCCCAGCTTTTTGAGTTCGTTTGAAACGGCTTTTTCAATTCCCAGTCCGCAAAGCGCCACCGCGCTGTGAACGGCGGACGCACTGTTGTCGTGTTTCACGTTCCCATGTTACAGCAGCTTGCGCGCTTTGTCGAGGGCCCGGCCAGTGTTCCGGAATATTCAAATGACGGTATGCAGGCTGAACGTTGCGATTTAGCAAACCGAATATTCCGGAACACTAGTCCTTGCGCTTTGGCTGGTAGCCGCGCGGACGGAAAATCGGATCGAAGTAATCCTCAAATTTTATTTTTTTCATAATTTTATTAAGAACAAACCGGTAAACGAGAAAGGAAATGACGATGGCCGCGATAAAAAAAGTCGGCAGGACAAAGGCGTTAAGCGCTTCCGGAAGAACCCCGGCAAGAACCGAGGTGTACAAAATCAAGAGTCCAAGGAAGGACAGAATCGTTACGGTAATATTGAGCAACGTGGCGCCCAGAACAAACAAAAGAGTGTTAAGTTTTTTGTTCATTGCTCTTGCCCTCCAGTACTGGCAACGGCGCTTTCGCCTTTTTTCCGTTTCCGAGAAAAATCGTCGCGAGCAGAAGCAGGCAACAGATCACCACGCTTGTATCGGCTATGTTGAAAGTAGGCCAGCGCTCAAAGCCAAAAAGCCCGTAAAACTTTACGCTGATAAAATCGACAACGCCGTCCGGCCTGAAAATCCTGTCGATAATGTTGCCAATTCCGCCGCCCAGAATCCCGGCCGTAGCCCAGCGCTGAAGCCGCGTAAATTCCGTCGAGCGAAAATAGTACACGGTCAGAACCGCCAAAACAATAACCGGCATAATAACGAACAAAACGCGCTTTACGGGATCCGGCAGATTTTGCCCAAGGCTGAAAGCTATGGCCGTGTTGCGAACGTGAATAATGTGCAAAAAATCATTGCTGAAAACATCGGTGATAAAAACATGCCGGCTTCCCGATGGAATCGGCCACCTCGACGCTATCAGGTGCTTTGAAATTTGATCGATAAGAATGACAAGGCCCGCCAGCAAAAGCGGCAGGCCGCGCTTCACGTCAAGTATGCGCTTGCTCATAATCCTCCAAAAAACGCTAAAATGTTAGGCGCTAAAGTCCCGTGGGCACGTCGATAAACTCAACGGCTATGCTTAGTTCCTGCGCGCACTTGCGCATCACCTCGCGCGGGCCCCAAACCTCGGTGGAATGGTGCCCGCCGGCTATCATATTAAGGCCGGCTTCCAGGCAGTAAGAGTAAACGCTGTGTCCCATCTCGCCGGAAATAAAAAGATCGACGCCCTCGCTAATCGCGTCCAGCGAATTGGAAGCCGCGCCGCCCGAAACAACCGCGCAGCTAAGGTTTTCGTCTTTTCCGAAAGGATACACGCCGTTCGGCGCGCGGCCCTCGAAGGCGATTTTTCGCGCGGCCTCGTCGATGCTTGTCGGCTTGGGAAAAACGCCCTTAAAGCCCAGCTTTTTTCCATGATACTCGCCAAAAGGCTCGACCGACTCAAGGCCCAAAAGCCGCGCGAGCGCCGCGTTGTTTCCCAGCTCGGGGTGCTGATCCAGCGGCAGATGAACGCCGTAAAGACAGATGTTCGCGTCCAAGAGCGCCTTGACGCGCCGGCGCATGATCCCGTTCACCGCGACCGGCTTTCCCCAAAAAATCCCGTGATGAACGAAAAGCAGGCCCGATCCGCTGGCCGCCGCCCGCTCGATAGTTTCAAGGTTCGCGTCCACGGCAAAGGCGATCTTGGAGATTTCCCCGCCGTCGTTGTCAACCTGGATTCCATTAAGGGAATCGTCGGCGCTCTTGAAGCCGTCGATGTCCAGAAAGGATCTGAAAAATAAGTCGAGCTTCGCGCTGGTGAAGCCTGGATTTTTTCCCATGCCTTAGCATAGCGCAACGGCAAGGCTTGCGCCAGCCCCGGCGCGCCGCGCGATTGACGTTTTCCGCGCAAGAGAGTACAATCCATGCGTCGCGCGATCGCGCATCCGCGAACTTCAACATTTTGGGGGAACTTATGAAAAGAAAAATGCTCGCGCTTCTTGTGGCCGCCTGCGCCGCGATTGCATGCGCCGGGGCGGCTTACGCGCAGACCGGATCCTTCGGCGCGGAAAGCGCCCGCGCGAACCGCTTTTCGGCCGGGTTCACGGCCTTGGGCCTTAACTTGAGCTACGAAAGGGACCTTAGCCCCATGTTTTCGATTGGCGCGACCGCCTTTGGCTGCTACGATTTCGATCTCTTCGTCGGAGGGGTCATGGGCGTTTTAGCCGAGGCCCGCCTTTCCCCCTGGCGCTTCCCCCTGTACTTCGGGCTTGGGCTGGGATATGGAATGAGGCAGCGGACGGAATACGAGGGTGGAAGAACCCCCGTGAGTATGCAAAACGCCGGGT
>WRAL01000204.1 GCA_009780285.1 Treponema sp. | reverse complement strand
CCTTTCCCTGCCCGGCCTGCGGCAAGAGCCTTGACGCTCCAGGGCCGGGGCGCTTTCGCTGCCCGTTTTGCGAGGCGCTTATGTCCCTGGCGCGCGACGGCGGCGCAGAGCTTGGCTAGAGGGCGGCGAAAGGCCGCCCTGTGGAAAACCTGTGCGCAAAACAAGGGAATGCGCTTTTTTGACGCGCCCCCCAGTCTAAAATGATCAAGTCCAGGGCAAGGGGCCGGAACATGGCCGCGCCCCCTCAGCTAAATCATTGCCTGGCAATGATTTAGCTGAGATGAGATTAAGTCTTTTTTTGGAAATCCGCGTTTCTTGCGGCCGAAATGCCCGGCCCTCGCGATTTTTCCACCGTTTTTCCGCGCCCTGCCTGTGGAAAACATGTTGGAAAGTCCTTTAAAGCCGGCTTCGGTGCCGCATTGAAGCGGAAGCCTTGGCCAATGCTCGTCCGCGCGCTTGCAATCAAAGTCCTTCCGCGCTATCATTAAAAGCGTGAGAAGGCTAGCAAAGCTTGCAGTATTTTTTTGTCTCTGGTTCGCGGTCATATTCCTTTTGATGACGGGCTTGCGCTTTTTGGCGCTGAGCGCCGCGCGGCCGGCCGGAAATGGCTACGCGGGCGTTTTCGACGCCGCGCGCTGGGCCTTGATTCTGGCCATGTACGCCGGGATGCTTCTGGGCCTTGCCCACGCCGTGTCGAAAAGAATTCCCGCCGCCGCCGCGGCCCTCTGCCTCGGCGTTCTTGCGCTGGCCGGGGTTTTCGGCGCGTCCCTTGCCATAGAAAACCTGGAGGGAAAGGCGCTGGCGGCGCGGCTTGACGCCGCCTACGGGTATCCGGGGGAAATTCTTCGCCGCGCGCATCCCGGCGGGGACTCCGTCGTCCTTCTTGGATCCCCGGACTGGCCCGGAGGCTCAAGCGTCGTGGCGACGCCGGGCCGTCCCCTGGCGCTGCGCAACGGCCCCGGATCCTACGAGGGGCTCGAGGCCGCGGCCGGAGCGTCGGCGGCGCCCTCGTCCTTTCGCGGGCTTTCGTCGGATCTGAGGATAAGCGGCGAGAACCTTAGGCAAAGCCTTGAGGGCGAGGGGATTCGCCGCTTTATTATAGAGGCTGGCTCCCTTGTCTTTCTTTTGGGCTCGCTCATTTTCACGCTGAAGCTTTCCGCCTGGCCGCTTCTGAATTTTTTCTTCTGCGCTCTGGCCTTCAGGGGCGTTCTTGCGCTGGAGGTTCTTTTTAGCTTTCCGGATTCGCTTGAGTTCGCCTCGGGGGTTCTTCCGCCGTCGATTTCCCTTCCCGTGATCTTTCTCGCGATAGGGGCGCTGGCCCATCTTTGTCATTTTATGGCTTATCTTGGCCAAAGGCAGGCTCGTCGTGCCCGATCTTGAAAAAAAGCCCTGGTCCCAAACGTCGATCTTTGTCGCGTACCTTTTCGTCGGCTGCCTTGCGGCCTTTGCTTTCCGGGCGATCTTTCCGGGAGAGGCGTCGCCGCTCCCCATCCTGGAAAGAGGCTGGCGGCTTAACCGCGGGCTTCTTGGCCTTATAGCCCTTTTTCCGGCGCTGGCGCTCGCCGCCCTGGCGCTGCCGCTGGGCCTGGGGGACAGGCTTTCGGCCCCGCTGGACGCCTCGGCGCGCGGCGGCCCCTGGAGGAGCTTTTCCCCCTATTTTTTCAGGATTCGCTTCGCGGCGCCGGTTATCGCCGCTATCGCGGCCTCGGGCATTTACGCCCTGCTTTTTTTCCTGGCCCTGCCCCTGGCGCAGGCGCGCGAAAGGAACATGGTCGAGGACGGGGAGATTTTCTCCATGGCTCGGGCCAGGGCGCACGAGATGGCGGAAGCCGGCGATTGGGCGGAGGTGTCCCAGCTCGTGGGCATAGCCGACGGCATTTGGCCGGACAGCCCGCAGATGGAAGGCCTGCGCCTTCCGGTGATCGAATTCAGGGACGCGGCGCTTTTCCGCCGTGATCCCAGGCCCGCTCAGGCCAGGCCCAGGGCCGCAGTCTCCGGGCTGCCCGGCCACGGCGATCCGCTTGACGCGATGGAGGCCTTCGCGCTGGCCGAGGCCGCCTTCGACGAGGGCAGGATGGCCGACGCGCACTGGCTGGCCAGCGTCACCAGGATGATTTCCGCGCCCGGAAGCGTCAACGCGGTCGCCGCCGCCCAGCTTGCCGCCCGCGCCTGGAGCGAGATCGAGGCCATGCGGCCGGGGCCGGATCAGATTCGCGCCGCCGAAATGTTCGACCTTAAATGGGAGGGCTACAACGCCCTGCTTTACGGCGACTACATAAGGGCCTTCCACGTTTTGCGGGAGCACGCGAGGCTGTTCCCCGGCGATCCGGACGTCGCGACCTTTCTGGCGCGCAGCGAGGCGGAGATCGCGCAGATCGCGTTCTTTACGGACGAAATGCGCGCCGTCGTGGGCCGCTCCGTTTACGGGCCCATCTTTTCCCTGCCGGCCGGCAGCGGGCGCGCGGTCATGCGCCTGGAAAGCCTTTCCTACGGGCCGGACTTCGCCTTCGCGCTCGGCCTGGAGTACATGCTTTTCGACTCGGACTCGCGGCTCCTTCTGCATTTCAGCGCGCCCTACGTCAAATTCAGCCCGCTGGCGATAAACGGGCCCGACGCGAGGCGCCAGGTTCTCGCGCTCATGCGCGCCCTGGACAGGGAGGACGAGGGCCTGCGCTGGGAGCCGGCCGCGCACTTTATAGCCGAGGGCTACTCCTTCGCGCTGGGCGCGCAGCTTATCCTTGACATGCGCTACGAAACCTTTCTTACGATGGCGCGCATGTGGCAGGGCACCGCCGCGATGGACATGCCGGAGCTTTTCCGCGCTGCCGGGCTTTCCAGGGAAGCGGGCCATTCCCAGGAGGTTTTCCACGCGGAGATTCTTAGGCGCATCGGATCCGGCCTGTTCCTGCTGCCCCTGTCCATACTAACGCTGACCGTCGCCTGGCGGATGAGGGCGCGGCGCAGGGCGCGGGTCTTTTTTGTGCCGGCGCTTTTCGCCCTGCCGGCGGCCTTCCTCTGGATCGCCCGCGCCCTTCGCGCCGGGCTGGACGTCGTGGGCGTCTCGCTCGCGCGGGCGCTGGAGATTGGCCCGGCGATCGCGGCGCTTTCCTCGATTTTGGCCCTGGCCTTTATTCTGTCGCTGCTTCTTCTTTCGTGGCAGAGGGAGTAGGGCGGGGCGGGCCCTAGTGTTCCGGAATATTCGGTTTGCAAAATCGCAGCGTCGGTAATTCCTTGCTGGGCAAGGAATTACCTCAACCTGCATACCGTCATTTGAATATTCCGGAACACTAGTGTTCCGGAATATTCGGTTTGCAAAATCGCAACGTTCGGTAATTCCTTGCCGGGCAAGGAATTACCTCAACCTGCATACCGTCATTTGAATATTCCGGAACACTGGCTTCCCCTCAGCCTTCCTCCAGTACCGAGCGCTCAAGGTCCAGCAAATAGCGCTTGAGCGAAAGGCCGGCGGCGTAGCCCACCAGGGCCCCCGAGCCGCCTATCACGCGATGGCAGGGAACGATTATCGATATGGGATTGCGGTTGTTGGCCAGGCCCACGGCCCGCGCCGCCTTTGGCCGGCCTATGTCGCCGGCGATTTCCCCGTAGGATCTTGTTTCGCCGTAGGGAATTTCCAATAAGGCGCGCCAGGCGGCCTTCTGAAAGTCCGTTCCGCGCGGGCCCAGGGGCAGGTCGAAGGCGCGCAGCTTTCCGGCCAGATAGAGCCTAAGCTGCCGCGCCGCGTCCCTGATCAAAGGCGCCTCGGCGACCTCGGCGCCTTGCGGCTCGCGGCGGCCAAAATAAAGGCCCGTAATTTCCTTGCCCTCGCTTATTATGCTTATGGAAATGTCCGCGAGTTCCGAGCCATGCAGATCCTTGGCCAAATCGCCGAGCTTATAAAAGAAAACGTTTTTCATGCGCCATTATGCGCGAAAAACGCCCGGGCAGCTATACCCCGTCCGCGCTTTCCATGGACGCCGGCAGGGGAAGAATGTCCCGCAGGAATGCGTTT
>WRAL01000203.1 GCA_009780285.1 Treponema sp. | reverse complement strand
AACGCCGGCGATGGCGAGTCGTCAGGGAATTGCCGTCCTCGGAGATTTTCGGCGCGCGCCTTTGGGCGAAGGGAAGGTTTCCGTCGGCCGGCTCCTCCGGAATCAGGCGCAGGCCAAAGACGCTCGCGCGCCACTGGCCGGCGACGACGACGCCCTCGTTCCAAAAGCCAAGCTCGCGGAACGTTCCGTCCGGCATAAGCTCGAGAAAATAGTCGCCGATCCGCCATTCGTCGCCGGGCCGAAAGCTTTCGTCGCCGACGCTCGTCGCCGCGAGGTTCCAGCGCCCCTGCATTCTCTCGAAGGCCGTCGCGCCGCATGAGGCGAGGGCAAGCGCGGCAAGCGCCGCGAACGCGGCGAGCGCGAAAACAGCCGCCGGCGTAATCTTTTTTAACGTTTTAGGCCGCATACGGGATCGATTGTGGCGCAACCTGGCCCCTGCGCCAAGGCGCGCTCGCGTCAAGGCCGGCGAAAAAAATTCGCGCGGAGCCATGCAAAACGAAAGTTCGCGCCATGAATAGGGTATGAAAAAGTTTTTTCTTGTTTCGTGGCTTTTTTTGACGGCCCTTGCCGCCGGGGCGGACGCGGGGCCGCTTTCCTGGCGCCTGATCCTTAGCGGCGCCTGGGAGGACAGCCGCCTCCTTCGGGGCATGGCCGATTTTCGCCTTGGCATCGCGCCCGTGGGCCTGAGCTTCCGCGCCCTCGCGCTGGACAGGCGCCCGCTTAACTTCGATTCCGAGCGCGCCTGGGACGATTTTATCGAAAAGGGCTCCTCCGCCTGGGCGCTGGGCCTGTATCACGCGGGCACCGGATCGCGCCTCCTTTACGGGCCCGTAGTCGAAAGCGGCCTTCCGGCGCGGATTCGAAACCCTTGGGGCCGCGCCGCTCCCTTCGCCGAAAATCGCGGGCCCGTTTCCGCCGACCTGCGTTCCTCCGCCGTCGTTTCCATGCCCGCGCAGGCGCATCTTTACCTTTCAAGCCCGGCCTTCGATCTTTTCGGCGCCTCGAGCCTTTCGCCGGTTTCGATACGGCCCTTCGCTTCGGCGCAGATCGATGCCCAGGGCCCCGCGCGGCCGGCTTTTTCGGGCGGGGCGGAGGTTTCCTCGCGCGCCGGCGCCTTTTTGCTGGAAGGCTTTTTTACCGGCTTCGAGCTTCCGGCGAAGGAGCCTGCCGCCTGGTTCGGCGATCCTCCGGCGCTGCCGCAGCGGGATTTCAGCCTTGGCGCCGTCTCGCTGATCTTTCGCTCGGCCTATTTTTCCCTTGCCGGCGACCTGGCGCGCTCGCGGGCCTTCGCCTTCGGTGAGGGCCATTACGGCAGCGTCGCGGCGCAAATACGCCCGCCGCTTTCGGGCTCGGCGCGTCCCGGCCCTTGGTCCCTGTCCCTTTCCTTCGAGGGCATGGGCGAGCTTTTCGTCGGCAGGGAAGGGATCGCCCATGGCGGGGGGACGAGGGCTGCGGCGAGGGTCGAAAGAAGGGGGCCGCGCGCGAGCCTTTTCCGCGCGGAGGCAAGCGCGCGGGCGCCGCTAGTGGGCGAGCCTTTCGACAGAAGCGCCGCGAATCTTTCCTATCGCTTTGCGGCGCTTTCCGCGCGCGCCGATATCCCCCTTCTGCGCCTGACGCGCGTGGCCCTGGGCGCAGGAAGGAACGCCGCGAACCAGGCGCGCGTCGAGGATACGGCGGAGGCGAGCGTCGGCCTTTCGTTCCGGCTGCCGCCCATGGCCTTGCCCTTGGCCCTTTTGCCGGCCTCCGCGCGATCGGGCGCCCGCCCAAGGGTTTATCCGCTGGGGCTTGTCCTTTCCGGCGCGCTCGCCCTGAAAGGCGATGGCTTCCAGGGCGCGGGCGGGGAGGCAAGCCCGCCGGCGCTTCCTTTTTTTCCGGCCGGGCAGGAGTTCGCCTCGGCGAAAGCGGCCGGGGAGCTTTCCTGGTTGCCCGGCATTTTCCAGCTTAGGACAAAATGGCAGCGCCATTTCCGCTCGGGCAAGGACGGGATATGGGAAGGATCGCTTAGCCTCTCGGCGCGTTTTGGCAAAGGCCGCCTGAGCGCCCGCGTCGCCTGGCCGGAATTTCCGAAAAAAAGCCTGTATACTCTTTCCTGGAGGCTGGAGCTTTAGCGTTCCGGAATATTCGGTTTGCTAAATCGCAACGTTCGGTAATTCCTTGCCAGGCAAGGAATTACCTCAACCTGATACCGTGATTTGAATATTCCGGAACACTAGCGCGCCGCTTTGGCGTTCCCCTTTGGCGCGCTGGCGGGCGTTCCGCATCGGCGGCGGGGTGAGGGAACGATTGACAATCCACTGATCGCCAGGTACAATTGCAATGGCGGGCGGGGTTTTTTCATATTTTAGCGATTTGGCCCGACGCGGGCTATCGAAAAATACGTAATCGTCCGATAAACAAGAGATGTCCCGTAAAATGGGGCCGGATGGGAGCAAAGTCATGGCAATTGAGAAAAAACCTTCATCAGGCGTCGATAGCGGAAAGTTCCGTTCATCCGAGGAGCTTGAAACCTACGGCGTGTGGGTCAAAAGCGAGCCGCAGGAAGTGCGCCCCGACATGGCGTTCCCCAACGACGCGGTGCCCTTCGCGGGCCCTTCCATGGAGGGCGGGGGTTTCAGCGATACTTTCGACGAGGATCCCTTTGCCGAGGGCTTCGACGCCGGCCTTGCCACCGGCTTCGGATCGGAGCCTGCGGAAGGCTCCGACGATATGGCGCTGAGCGGCTCTTGGGACACCTCGATTCTGGGCTCCTCGAGCTCGAATTTCGATGGCCTGGGTTTTTCCTACTCCGAGGATATGTCGGACGATTACGACATATCCTCGGACATTAGCTTCCTTGAAATACTGCAAAACTCCATGGGGCCCGAGAGTTCGGAGACCGTCGCGTCGTCATCCGGCGACGAGGCCTCGTCGAAGATGCTTTTAAGGATCGCCGACGAGCTTGCTCTGATCAAATCCGAGATCGCCACCATAAAAAAGGAAATGTCCGAAATGCGCGGCTCCGGCAGGCAGGCGCGCTCCGGCGGCGAAGCCTCGGATTTTTTCTCGGACGACGAAGGGATCGCCATAATGGACGAGGACATGGGCGGCATCCTGGACACCGCCGACTTCGTCGACGTCCTGTCCATCGACATGAGCGAGGACGGGGCTTTCGACGATTCGCCGGACGACGATGATCCCGCGCCGGATGAGGCCGCTTTCGACGGCCTTGATATGGGCGACGAAACGATTTTCCTGGACCTCGGCTCGGACGAGCCGAGCGTCGAGGCCGGGGGCCAGGACATGGTCGACAGCATTCGCAAGTACGGCGCCGACGTCCTGCCTCCGGCCGACTCAAGCTACCTTGAGTACGACCCCTTCTCCCGCGTCTCCGACGAGATCCTGCAGAACGAGGAGCTGGCGGCGGAAACGCTTGAGGAAAGCGACGTCGATATTTTCGAGGGGGAATTTGGCATTTCCCTGGACGATGACGAGATCCTCGACGCAGGCGATTCCTTTGCGGGCGCGGAGATTTCCCCCGGGGACGAGATTTACCTTGACGGCGGCGAGATCGCCCTGGATGACGAGCTTCCCGCCGATAAAGACGGCGCGCCTTTGGGCAGCGGCTGGGCTCCCTTTGGCGCCACGGAGGGCTTTTCCGGCTCCAAAGACGATATTCTTTCCGTGGATAACGATGTTCCCGACGACCACAGAGGCATTTTGCTTGAGGATGACGAAATTTCCTTGGCCGAGGACGGCTTTTCGCTGGAAGACCTCGACCTTCTGCCTGAGGCAATCGGAATCTCCGCCGAGGAGGACGAGCTCCTTATAGCCGGCGATGATATTTCCGCTTTCGGCCCGGACGACGAAAGCCTTCTTTCCGCCGACGAGCTTGTCGAGGACGAGTATCAGCCACATCCCTCCGCGCTCCTGGCCGGGAGCGGCGATTACGAGATCGGCGACGCGCTTTCGGACGAGGAGCTTTTCGCGTATCTGAAGAGCGCGAGCGTTGATGACGAGGACCTTGACTTTT
>WRAL01000202.1 GCA_009780285.1 Treponema sp. | reverse complement strand
GTCGTAATCAAAATCCTCAAAACCGGACATTTGTTCCTCGCGGCATGTTATTTTCGCCAGTATATTTTTTTTCGCGCAAAGAGTGAAGGGGCTCCCGTCGAAAGCCTCGCTAGATGGAGGCGCCGGCCTGAAGGCGTCGCCTTTCCGGCGGCGCTAGATAGAGGCGCCGGCCTGAAGGCGTCGCCTTTCCGGCGGCGCTAGATAGAGGCGCCGGCCTGAAAGGCGAGCGCGAGGTTGCGCTCGCGGCCTGCCTCGCGCAGGGCGGTCTCGCGGCTCGTGCCTTCCATGATGACAAGCTCCTTGGCCTTCGCGCGGTCGTGGATGCGGTCGTCGAGCATGACCTTTTCAAGGGCGCCGAGGATGCCGGTCTCGCGAAAATGTTCCATGGTGTTTCCGGCGGAGCAGATGACGAGCGCCTTTTCGAGGGTCCGCATCGTGCGGCCTTCCCCGTAGGCGAAGCCGTAGGTCCAGACGCGGGAAAACCAGCCGACGAGCTTCGCCGGCGCGTCCGACCAGAACAGGGGGAAGACGAAGGCGATGGCGTCGGCGGCGTTGATCTTTTCCTGCTCGGCAAGGACGTCCGGCGGCGGGGGGATTTCCCTGCGGTAATAGGCCTCGCGCAGGTACTCGGCCTCGCTCAGGTCCGTGACGAAATTCATGGCGTAAAGATCGCTTAGCTCGTAGGAATGGCCCGAGCTTTCAAGGCCGGCCAAAAAGCTGTCCAGCGCCTCTCGGGTGAACGAATCCGCGCTGGGGTGAGCGTAGACGACGAATACTTTCATTTAATACGGCCTTCCTTTGGACTTTTGGGCGCGCAGAGATTCGAACTCCGGACATCCACGGTGTAAACGTGGCGCTCTAACCAGCTGAGCTACGCGCCCCATGCCCAAGCCTAGCGCGATCTCGGGCATTTGATCAAGCGGGCGCCGCGCGGCCTTTGGGATCAATGGCCTTTGATCGCCGGCCCCCTGAGCCCCGCCGCGCGCGGGTCCTCGGTCATGTCGCTGCGCTCCAAATGCTCTCGGCGCCCGCGCGCGGCGGGGCTCAGGGCATGCGCGGTGGGCTTTAGCAAGAAAGGCCGCTCTTCTATAGGAAAAAACTCCGCGCAAGGCGCCCCTGCGCCTTGCGCGGAGTTTTTAGGTTGGTCAGGCCTTAATGCGTGGAGTTGGAAGGCGGGCTGAAGCCCGCCTTCCAACTCCGAGGCCAACGCGCCTGCGGCGCGTTGGCCCGCCCTCGGCGCCGCGCTGCCGCCGGCCGGAGGGCATATGCGCTTGGCTTTAGCAGGAAAGGCCGCTCTTCTATAGGAAAAACCACTGGGCGGCGCGCCGCCCAGTGGTTTTAGGTCGCGAGGCTTTTATCCCCAAGCAACCATGCGTGGAGTTTAGATGCGGGCTTTAGCCCGCATCTAAACTCCGAGGCCAAAGCGCCAAAGGCGCTTTGGCCCGCCCTCGGCACCCGCGCCCGCTCGCCGCAGGGCATTCGCGCTTGGCATCTTGGAGAAAGGCCGCTTTTCTATAGGAAAAGCCGCTTGGCAAGGCGCCCATGCGCCTTGCCAAGCGGCTTTGGATTATTTTGCTTGCTTCCCACGACAATAAGCATGGAGATTTGAGGAGCCGCGCGCGGCTCCTCAAATCTCCGAGGCGGAAGCGCCGCGCGCCAGCGGAGCGCCGCGCTCCAACAGAGCGCCGCGCTCCAACAGAGCGCGACGCTTCCGCCCCGCCATCTTGAACAGCTCCACCACGATCACGTGCGACAGCGCGAGACCCGCCATCGCCAGCCAGTGCTGCCAGGGCAGGCCATGCCGGGCGTTGAACAGGCTCGCAAGCGGCGGCGAAAGAAGGACCAGCGTGGTAAAGCCGATGGTGCCGACGGCAGCGAGGAACAGGCCCTTGTTCGACAGAAGGCCGGTTTTCCAGATCGAGTCCGAGGAGCGCAGGGTGAAAACGTTCAGCACGGAGGCCCAGGAAAGGACGGCGAAGGCCATCGTAACGCCGACGTGGTGCCCGGGCTCGACGGCCTGAGCAAGCCGAACGGCGGCGCCAAGCGCGTACGCGCCGAGGGTGACAATCGAAAAAAGAACGGCCCGGCCGGCGATCTTCCGGCCAAGGCCGCCTGAAAAGATGCCGGCATGCTTGCCCAGCGGCCCCCGGCGCATCACCCCCGGCTCGGGCGGCTCGAAGGCCAGGAAAAAGCCGGGGATGCCGTCCGAGACCACGTTGATAAGGAGTATCTGCACCGCCGTTATCGCCGGGCGGCCGTCTCCCAGAAGCAGGAAGGAAAGCGCCATGCCGGCCAGCAGGATCGCGATTTCGGCGAAGTTCACGCTTAGAAGAAAGCAGATCGTCTTTCGAATGTTGTCGAAGGACGTTCGCCCGGCGGAAATCGCGTCGACGATGGTGGCGAAGTTGTCGTCGGCGATCACCATGTCGGCGGCGCTTTTCGAAACCTCGGTTCCGGCAATGCCCATCGCCACGCCCACGTCGGCGGCTTTTAAGGCCGGCGCGTCGTTCACCCCGTCGCCGGTCATCGCCACCACCTCGCCGCGCGCGGCCCAGGCCTGAACGATCCTGATTTTGTCCTCGGGCGATACCCGCGCGTAGACGGCGATGTCGCGTATCCGCTCGAAAAGCTCCTCGTCGGTCATGAGCGCAAGCTCGGCGCCGGAAATCGCGCGATCCTCATCGCCCATGATCCCTATTTCGCGCGCGATGGCCGCCGCCGTAACGACGTGATCGCCTGTGATCATCACCGCGCGTATCCCGGCCTCGCGCGCCTGTGCCACGGCGGACGCGCTTTCCGGCCTCGGCGGATCGATCATGCCGACCATGCCGACGAACTCAAGGCCGCGCTCCAGGGCCTCGGCGCTTAGGTCCTCGGGCTTTTCCGCGCAATGCCTGCGCCCCACGGCGATAACCCGCAGCGCCCGGCTCGCGAAGAGGTCGTGAATCTCGACGGCGCGCCTTCTCTGCGCCTCGTCCTTCCATACGACGGGAATCCTGTCGAAGGCGCCCTTCGTAACCACGAGGTAGCCGTCGTCCACATGGTGCAGGGTGGTCATGCGCTTGCGCAGGGAATCGAAGGGAATCTCGTGCGCGCGCGGGTACTGCCTTTCCGCGTCCACGCGCGTAAGGCCAAGGTCGTGCAGCATGCGGATTATCGCTATCTCCGTGGGATCGCCCACCACATGCTCGGCCTCGTCGTCCGAGCCGCTTGCGTGCGCCTCGATGGTGGCGTTGCTGCAGGAGGCGAGGAGCTCGACAAGATGGATCTCGTCCTCGCCGAACTGTTCCCGCGCGAGCGTCGGCCTTTCCGCGCCGGAATGCCAGACCTGCTGTATCCGCATCTTGTTCTGCGTAAGGGTTCCGGTTTTGTCCGAGCAGATCACCGAGGCGTTCCCCACCGTCTCCACCGCCGGGATGCGCCTGATGATCGTGTTCTTCGCGGCCATGTTGTAAACGCCGTATGACAGAATCATCGTCACGATAATGGGAAGCGTCTCCGGCACCGCCGCCACGCCCAGCGCGACCGCCGCGAGAAGCATTTCCGCGGCGTCGTTGCCGAAGGCGAAAACCCCGAGGAGGAACATCGCCGCGCCCGCGGCCAGCGCGGCGGCGCAGATGCGCTTGGCGAGCTGGGCGAGCCTTAGCTGCAGAGGAGTCCTGAGCTTTTCGGTATTGTTAAGAAGGCGCGCGATCTTGCCCATCTCGGTTTCCATCGCCGTCTCGACCACCACGGCCAGCGCGCGGCCGGCGGTAACAAGGCAGCCGGAGTAGACCATGTTCAGCCTGTCTCCCAAAGGCGCGTTTTCCGCGACCCGCGCCTCCGGGTTTTTCTCCACAGGCTGGCTTTCCCCGGTCAGCGCCGCCTCCTCAACCTGAAGGCCATGCGCCTCGATCAGGCGCGCGTCGGCGGTAACGATGTCGCCGGAGCCAAGCTCGATAATGTCGCCCGGAACGAGCGCGCTCGCCTCGACGATACGCCTGGAGCCGTCGCGGATCACGGCGGTCCTGAAGGCGTTCATCTTTTTC
>WRAL01000201.1 GCA_009780285.1 Treponema sp. | reverse complement strand
GCCGGAGCAGTCGGCGCAGCCGATCTCGGGGCCTCCGGAATCGGCGCCGCCGATCTCGGGGCCGCCGATCTCGGCGAAGGCTCTTGAGGAGCCTGATTCGGCTTTGGCGGCTGGGGCGCCTGAGCCGGAGCTTCCTTCCGCGCGGCCCCGTCATCCATCCACGACCCGCAACTCTGACAAAACGCGGCAGTGTCCGCTACCTGGGTTCCACACTTTCCACAAAGCATAATCATCCTCCATTTTTTTATTGTATTCGGAGGGTACATATCCCGCCCTTTCGGGCGTAAAAAGGGTATGACCCTCCGAAAATCACCTTACCCAAACAACATACCTCGCCATTTATGGCGGGGTTGTTGATTAGCGGGCTTTTAAAAACCCGTCTTTCGCTGGCTACTGTTTCATTCGTTCATTATTTCACAGAACAAGGCAAAATTCAAGCGGAAAAATGCTAAAATCCGCTAAAATCGTTTGGCGAAAGCCGGCTCGCCGGAATTTTATCGAGCAATGCGGCGGATAGCCGCTATTCGGTTTTTCCGGCAAGAATCCGCTTGTCCCCGATCCTTTGCGTAAGGCCTTGCGAGTCCAGGAACTCCAGCATAGGCATTGTGTACTTCCGGCTTGCGCCTATGGAATCGCGCAGGCTGGCCACCGTGATGTCCTCGCGCATGGCGGCGATGGCGGCAAGGAGCTTGTCGCGGGTTTTGCGGGAAAGAAAAAGGCCGCCGTCGATTACGCGAAGGTCCTCGCGCTCGCGAAGGAAGGCCGTCGCGCGTCGGGCCTCCGCCGCGCTAATTCCCAGGCGCGCCTCGATCTCGGCCTGGGTTGGAAGCGCGTAGCCGGCCGCCTCGATGTCGTCGCGGACGCGCGCGGCGAGCGCGGCGAACTTGTCGTCCGGGGCGCTGCGAAAGCCGGCCGCGCAAAAAAACGTTTTTCCCTGCGCCAGCTCGCCCGCTTCAGCCTGCGCGACAAGGCCCTTGCGCGCCATGAGCGCGACCAGATCCCTCCAGTCCCCGGCGGCGATTTTTCCCGCGCCCTTTACCGCGCCCAGCGCCGGGTAAAGTTTTTCCGCGTCCAGCCCGGCCAGCTCAGGGTGCTCGCCGTGAAACTTTTCGAGGATTCCACGCGCGGCGCGGGCGATGGCGGCGAAGGCTGCGGCCGACGCGAACACAGGCGCTTTGCCGAATGTTACGATATCTCGCGCCTTGGCCTGGGCGCACAGCTCGGCGATGGCGCCGGAAAAACCCTGCCTGTCCATTTGCGAAAGCCTTTGCAATTCCTGCGCGCCGGCGATTCCGGCGTCGCGAACGAGCGCGGCGAGAAAGGCCTCGGGGCCAAAGTCCCCGGCAAGCAGGCGCAGGGTTTCGGCCTTGGCCTCGCGCTCGGCGCGGCTGCGCGCCGTCCGGGAATTAGGCAGCAAAATGATCCCGCCGCCAATCGTCACAAGCGGGCTGTACATGCGCGCGACGAAGCGCTGGCCAGCGGCAAGGGCGACCGGCCTTTCAAAGATAATTTGCGCAGGGCCTCCCCCCCCGGGGGGGTAGGCGCGCTTGTTCGATTCGGAATCAAGGCGCAAAAGAGAGACGCGCGCAACCACGTCGGCGGTTCCCACATGAATGCGCAGCCTTTGCCAGTGCGCGATTCCCCCCGGCGCCGAAGGAAGCACATCGATCCAGGCGCCTGAGCATTCCGTGGAGACGAAAGCGCCGCGCGCGCATACCGCGTCGCCGCGTTCCATGTCGTCCTGCGATACGCCTGAAAGATTTATCGCCAGGCGCTGCCCCGGCCGCGCGCCGGAGGACTTTTCGCCGTGGGTTTGAAGGGAGCGGATCCGGCCGGTCGCGCCGCCCGGCATTATTTCCACTTCGTCGCCCTCGCCGGCCGTTCCTCGCAGCGACGTTCCGGTTACCACGCTTCCGAAGCCTTTTTTGCTAAAAACCCTGTCGATGGGCAGGAAGAAGGCGCCGAAGGTTTTTCGCTCCGGCGCGCCGCCTGCGAGGGCCTCGATCTCCGCAAGCAGCGCCTCAAGGCCCTCGCCCTTTTGCGCGGAAACCGGGATCACGCGCGCGCCGGCCAAGCAGCTGCCGTCGATCAGATCGGCGGCTTCCTCGACGGCGATTGCAAGCGTTTCCTCGTCAACCAAATCCTTTTTGGTAAGCGCGACAAGGCCGCGCCTGACTCCCAAAAGGCCCAGAATGTCCAGATGCTCGCGGGTCTGCGGCATTACGCCCTCGCTGGCGGCGATAACCAGCATCGCCGCGTCCATTCCGGCGGCGCCGCAGGCCATCTGCCGAATGAAGCGCTCGTGTCCCGGCACGTCGATTATGCTGAGCGTTTTTCCGCTTGCAAGATCGAGGCGCGCGAAGCCAAGCTCTATCGTAATGCCCCGGCGTTTTTCCTCTTCCAGCCTGTCGCAGTCGATGCCGGTAAGCGCCTTCACAAGCGCCGTTTTTCCGTGGTCTATGTGCCCGGCCGTTCCCAGTATAAAATTATTTTGCACCGCTTTCGCCCCGGAGCATGAGCGCGAAGGCTCGGGCGATCTCCCGCGCGTCCCCGTCCAAGAGCGCGCGCATGTGCAGGATCACCCTTTCCCCGCGAATCGTCGGAATGACGGGCGGACGCGCGGCGCGAAAGGCCCGCGCCAAGTTTTCCGCGCTCATTGCGGCCGGCCGTATCGCCACGCCGAAGCCTGAAAGCCTGTCCGTGGCGAAGGCGCCGCCGCCGATCGCGTCCTGCGTTTCCACGGTCTCGATTTCCATTTCGGCGATCCCCCCCCGGGGGGGTAGGGCGCCCGACGCTTCCCGCGCGATCTTTCGCAGGGCGCGGCAAAGATTCGCCGCCTTTTTTTTCAGCTCGTTTGGATCCGCCTCGATCATCGCGATAACCGGTATTTCCCCCGAGCGCCCGGCGGCGTACATGCGCAAGGTCGCCTCGAAGGCGGCCAGGGTCATCTTGTCGACGCGCAGGGCTCGCGCAAGCTGATGCCGGCGCATTTTTTCGATAAGGGCCTTCGCGCCGGCGGCCACCCCGATCTGCGGCCCTCCCAAAAGCTTGTCCCCGGAAAAAGTTACCACGCTCGCGCCGGCCTTAACGCAGTCGCTTACCAAGGGCTCGTCGCGCGCGAAGCTCTGCCCGAGCGGGCACAGAAGGCCGCTTCCCAGATCCTCGATAAAGGCGATCCCGCGCGAGGCGGCGATTTTTGCAAGCTCCTCGCGGCTCGCGCTGGCTCCAAAGCCCTCGACCCTAAAATTGGAAGGATGCACTTTAAGAAGAGCGGCGGTGTTTTCGCCAATCGCGCGCTCGTAGTCGCTCGCGCGCGTGGAATTCGTGCAGCCCACGGCGACCATGCGCGCGCCGGAAAAGGCCAGGATGTCCGGCACGCGAAAGCCGTCGCCGATTTCGACAAGCTCGCCGTTGGACACTATCGCCTCGCGCCCGGCGGCCAGGGCGCTGAGCGCGAGCAGAACGGCGGCGGCGTTGTTGTTGACCACGAGCGCCGCCTCCGCGCCGGTAAGGTGGCATATAAGCCATTCGACGTGCAGGTCGCGCCTCGATCTCGCGCCTGTTTCCGGCGAGTATTCGAGGGAGCCGTAGCCCCGCGCCGCCGCTTCGGCCGCCCGCGCCGCTTCCGGGGCCAAAGGCGCGCGGCCCAAATTCGTGTGAATGATCACGCCGGTCGCGTTTATCACCGGCGAAAAGGAGCTTGAGGTTTTTCTTGAAAGGAAATCCCGCGAGCGCGCCTCGACCAGTGCGCTTGCCTCCGCGCGCCCAAGGCCGGCCAAAAGCGCCGCGTCCGCTCGCGCCTCGTCCAGCGCCCGCGCCAAAGCCTTTTTTACAAAGTCCCATCCCAAAAGCGCCGAAAAATCCTGCGCCCAGGGCGCGCGCGAAAGCTCGTCCATGGACGGCAGGGCGCGCAGAAGCTCGTTCGTTTCCGCCATGGTGCATTGTACCATCGGGCGCGGCGGCCTGTCAAAGAGTCGGCAAAAAACTCCACGCGGCGCTGTCCGCGCTCGTGCGCCAGTAGGTTCCGGCTTTTTTTCCCTGCGCCGCGTAAGCCTCCTCGAAGCCG
>WRAL01000200.1 GCA_009780285.1 Treponema sp. | reverse complement strand
TTCGCGGGGGCATAAGCACGGCCTTCGTCACGAACACCTATCCCATTCACGCGACCGTTTCCACCGGAAAGCCGCCCCGGGATCACGGCATTATTTCCAACCTTCTTCCGCCGGACAAAAACGGCGAGCGCCTCTGGGCGCAGACCGCCGACCTTATAAAGACGAAAACGCTTTGGGAGGCGGCGCGCGCGCGGGGCCTTTCCACGGCGGCCTTTCTTTGGCCCACCACCGGCGGCGCGAAAATCGACTGGCACATTCCGGAGGCCCATGCAAGCAAGGGCAAAAATCTTTTCGCGCTGAGCTTGAAAAACGGAAGCGCGCTTTTTCAGATTTCCGCGCTTTTACGGCATGGCGGAAAATTGGCGCGCTCTTTTTCCAAAAAGCTTTCCGCCGCCGAGCGCGCCGCCGCGCTGGACGACTTTACCACAAGCGCTGCCTGCGATCTATTTAATAGAAGAAAGCCGGACTTGGCGCTCGTTCACCTTGTCGCCTACGACTCGCTTTTTCATGCGTTTGGATCCTGCGGGCCGGAGATAGAGGCGGCGAAAAAATCCCTCGAGCAAAATCTTGGCCGCCTTGTCGAAAGCTGGGGGGAACGGGGGCCCGTGATCGTGTTTTCCGATCATTCGCAGCTGGACATTCGTCAGTGCGTGGATCTGGAGGCGCGCTACGGCGAGGCGATCTTCGAGCAGGTCGGCGGCAGCGCCTTTTTGCGCGAAGCCATTCCCGGCATCGAGGCCGAGCCTTGGCTCGAACGCTTTTTAACGAAGGCTGAAATGGAGGAAAGCGGCTATGCAGACTTGGCGCCTTTTGGAATCGCCGCGAAACCGGGCTTTCTTTTTTCCGATGACGACAGGTACCGTGGGGGCCACGGATACCCTGCCGACTATGAAAATTACAATGTTTTTTATTGCGCAAAGGGCTTGAGTTTTTCCGATAGCGAAAATCATTCGCTAAAAAATAGGCTGACGGACGTTACGGCTATCGTGGCGCGGGAACTTGACCTTGAAATGGACGTTTTGGAAGAATACGGTTTTAAGGAAAAAACAAACAGGAGCTAAAATGAAGCAGTTTACCAAGGAAGAGCGCGGATGGATAATGTACGACTGGGCGAATTCCGCCTTCGCCACGATCATGCTGGCGGCGGTTTTCCCGATTTTTTTTGTCGGGATCGCAGGAGGGGACGACACGCCGGGAAGCATGTGGTGGGCGCGCGGCCTTGCCGTCTCGCGTCTTGCGCTGGGAATCGCCGCGCCCTTGATCGGCGCGATTATCGCGTACAAGGGTTATAAGATACGCCTTTTTGTTACTTTCATTGCAATCGGCATTTTGGCGCATTTCTTTCTTGCCTTTCAATCTTCCTGGCAGCTTTTGTTGATCGCATATATTTTCGCGAATGTTTTTTGGTCGGCGGCCAATATCGTTTATGACAGCTATCTTCCGGACGTCACGACCAAAGATCGCATGGACAAGGTAAGCGCCTGGGGCTTCGCGATGGGTTACATAGGCGGCAGCACGATACCTTTTGTCATAAGCATTTTCCTTATACTGTTTGGCGAAAGCCTTCCTGTTCCTATCGACAACATGATGGCCGTGCGCATCTCCATTTTGATGACGGCCCTTTGGTGGGGAATTTTTTCCGTGCCCATGCTGCGCGACGTAAAACACAAGTACGGAGTGGACGTTCCTCGCAAGGGCATGATAGCCGAGGCGCTAAAAAAGGCTCTGGACACGGCGAAAAAAATCTTTAAGGACAAGGCCCTTTTGATTTTTATCCTGGCCTATTTTTTCTATATCGACGGCGTGGGAACGGTAATAGGCATCGCGACGGCCTACGGCGCGGAGCTTGGGCTTGGCGTCGTTGGAATGATAGGCGCGCTGTTCCTCACGCAGATCGTGGCTTTTCCTTTTTCGATTTTGTTCGGCAGGCTTGCAAGCCGCTTTAGCTCGATTAACATAATTATTGGCGCGATTTGCGTTTACCTCGCGATCTGCGCCATGGGCTTTATCATGGGTTTCGGCATGGAGGACGGTCGCTGGTTCGGCGCCGAGGTGGCGATAATCATTTTCTGGGCCTTGGCCTTTACGGTGGGCACGGTTCAGGGCGGGATCCAGGCCACTTCCCGCGCCGTCTACGCCCGGCTTATTCCGCCGGAACATTCAGGCGAGTACTTTGGGTTTTTTGAGATTTTTGGCCGCTTCGCCGCGATTTTAGGGCCTTTTTTGTACGCCGTCATTCTCGGCGCGACGCGAAGGCCGTCTTTCGCGATACTTGCCATCGCGGCGCTTTTTCTTGTGGGCCTTGTCATTCTTATTATTGGCAAAAAACATTTGAACTTAAGGCCGGTTTCCGGCTAATGCCCGAGCGCCGGCGCCCCCGGGCTCCGGCGCTTGCGTTCTATGAAGCGTCCTCGATAAGGTTTTTCATAATATATTCCCTGCGCTCCGGCGTGTTCTTTCCCATGTAAAAGGTAAGCACCTCAGGCACTGTTTTTAGCGCGTTTACCGCTACCGGCACCAGGCGCATGTCCTGGCCGATAAACTGGCCGAATTCCTTGGGGCTTATTTCCCCCAGTCCCTTAAAGCGGGTGATCTCGCTTTGCGGGCCCAGCGCCGCGCTTGCCTCGCTGCGTTCCTTTTCGCTGTAGCAATAGCGCGTTTCCTTTTTCGTGCGCACGCGAAAAAGCGGGGTTTCAAGAATGTAAATACGGCCAGCGGTTACAAGCTCCTCGAAAAACGAAAGGAAAAAAGTTAAAAGAAGATTGCGAATGTGATAGCCGTCGAAGTCCGCGTCGGTCGCGATAACTATTTTCGCGTAGCGCAGGCCGGAAACGTCGTTCTCGATTCCCAGCGCCATCATCATATTGTACAGTTCCTCGTTTTTGTAAATCGAGGCGCGTTTTTTTCCGTACATGTTTTCGACCTTTCCGCGCAGGGAAAAAATCGCCTGGGTCATAACGTCGCGGCTTGAAACGATGGAACCGGAGGCCGAGTCGCCCTCGGTAAGAAAGATCATCGTTTTTTCCCCTTCCTTGCCGTCGTCAAGATGATACTTGCAGTCCTTCAGCTTTGGAATCTTTAGCGCGATTTTTTTCGCCGCTTCGCGCGCCTCTTTTTTAACGGCGTTAAGCTCCGTGCGCAGGCTTTCGTTGGAAATGATTTTCGCTTCCAGCTTTTTTCCGGCTTCGGGGTTTCTATGCAGCCAGTCCTCGACGGCCACGCGCGTTTCCTGCGCCACCCATGCGCGAATGTCCGAATTGCCCAGCTTGTTTTTAGTCTGGCTTTCGAAAATCGGATTCTTCAGCTTGATCGCAAGCGCCGCCACCGTTCCCTCGCGAATGTCCTCGCTTTTATAATCCTTTTTGAAATAAGCCTGAATCCCGCGCAGAAAGCCTTCCTTAAAAGCCGAAAGGTGCGTGCCGCCGTCGGAAGTGTGCTGGCCGTTTACGAAAGAAAAATACGTCTCGCCGTAATTGTGCGTGTGGGTAAAGGCGAATTCAAGCTGGCCGTTCTGCGAGCGCTCGCCCTTGTAATGGCCCACGGGGTAAAGGCCGCCCTCGCCGGTTTCCTCGGCAAGAAGGTCGAAAAGACCGCGCTGGGAGGAAAAGCGCTTTCCGTTAAAGGAAAGGGTAAGGCCGGAATTAAGGTAGGCGTAATTCTGCGCCCGTTTTTCGACAAATTCAAAGTTGAAGTGATAATTAGGAAAAATTTCAGGATCCGGCGTAAACTCCACGATGGTGCCGTTTTGCAGCCTGCCCGAGTTCTTCCCCTTGCGCTCGCTTTTAAGCCGGCCGCGCTCGAAAACAGCCTCGGCCATCTCGCCGTCCCTAATCGCCGTAACCTTAAAGCTGGCGGAAAGCGCGTTTACCGCCTTCGTTCCCACGCCGTTAAGCCCCACCGAAAACTGGAAAACCTCGTCGTTGTACTTAGCGCCTGTGTTTATGATCGAAACGCACTCGACCAGCTTGCCCAGCGGAATTCCCCGGCCGTAATCGCGCACCTTTACCGAAGCGACGCCGGGTTTTTCAAAATCGGCAATTTCGATCTCGACGATTTTTCCATTGCCCATGATAAATTCGTCAAT
>WRAL01000199.1 GCA_009780285.1 Treponema sp. | reverse complement strand
GCCGCCTTGACGTGACTTTCGGCATGGATCTGAACCTGCGCCCGGACCTGTCGCAGTTCGAGGGCGTGGGCTTCATGCCGGATCTATGGGTGCATCCGGACTACGTGCTGGAGCGGACGCTTGCCTTCATCAAG
Source organism: Treponema sp. (assembly GCA_009780285.1). Lineage (GTDB taxonomy): Bacteria > Spirochaetota > Spirochaetia > Treponematales > Breznakiellaceae > WQXQ01. Next base: position 3,961 of record WRAL01000199.1, on the reverse strand, counting down.
CGCTACGGGCTGGCGCGCTAGCGCGTCGCGCGGAAACGCCGTAGCGGGATTTGCCCAGCTTTCCCCCTTCTTCCCTCCGTGCAACTCCAAGGCGAATCCGCCGCAGGCGGATTGGCCCGTCCTCCGTGGTTGGTCAATCTGCCTACGGCAGATTGACTCGGAGTTTTGGCGTTGCCAAAACTCCAGGGGTGGGTGAATGAAGAATCAAGGCCGGAGTTTCGACCCTGGTCCCCCAAAAGCTAAACTGAGAATTGCCGCCGCCGCCCGTGGCGCGCCTTGATTCCAGCGGTTTTCTTCTATAGAATTGGCTTCAAATGAGCGACAATATCGCGCGCCTTGGCTTCGACGGGCGGGAAATCATACTTATAGGCACGGCGCACATCTCGCGCGAAAGCATGGACGAGGTACAGCGGGCGATTCGCGAGGAACGGCCGGGCATGGTCTGCGTGGAGCTTGACGCCGGGCGCCACGCATCGATGACGCAGAAGGACGCCTGGGAGCGTCTTAACGTTTCCAAGGTCCTGCGCGAGGGCAAGGGCTTTCTTTTGGTGGCGAACATGGCGCTGGCGCGCTTTCAAAGCCGGCTGGGAAGCGACGCGGGGGTAAAGCCCGGCGAGGAAATGCTGGCCGCCATCGTCGCGGCCGAGGAAACCGGCGCGCGCTTCGCCCTTTGCGATCGCGAGGTGCAGATTACGCTGCGGCGCGCCTGGGCCAAGTGCGGCTTTCCGGACAAGATGAAGCTCATCGCCACGCTTTTTTCCAGCGCCTTTTTCGGCGCGAAGCTAAGCGCCGAGGAAATCGAAAACCTTAAAAAATCCAGCGAGCTCGACAGCATGATGGAGGAAATGGCCGGCTTTATGCCGGCGATAAAGGAAACCCTGATCGACGAGCGCGACCGCTACCTGGCCGCCAAGATATGGGCGGCGCATCGCGAGTCGGGCGCCGCCACCGGCGCCGCCACGATCGCGGTTTTGGGCGCCGGCCACCTGAAGGGAACGCGCGCCTGGCTGGAACGCCACGCCGCCGGCGGGGAAGAAGCTTCCCTTTCCGCCGGCCTTTCCGCGCTGGAAGAGATTCCCCCCCGCTCGAGGCTTTCCAAGTGCCTGCGCTGGGTCGTTCCGGCGGCGCTGCTTGCCCTGGTGGCCTATGGATTCGTTCGCGCCGGCGCAGGCCTGGACTTGGGCCTTGAAATGCTCAAGCGCTGGGTGCTCTGGAACGGCGGCCTTGCGGCCCTGGGCGCGGCGCTGGCCCTGGCGCATCCGGCGGCCATAATCGCGGCCTTTGTCTCCTCGCCCTTTACCACGGGCAACCCTTTTCTCAACGCCGGGATTTTCGCCGGCCTCGCCCAAGCCACGGCGCGCAAGCCCCGCGTCTCCGACGCTTCCGCCGTCTCCACGGACATAACGAGCCTCAAGGGAATCTACAAAAACCGCATCACCAAGACGCTCCTGGTATTCTTGCTTACGAACCTGGGCAGCGGCATTGGCGCCTGGCCGGCGATCGTCTCGCTTGCCGGGCTTTTGACGCGCTAGGGCGCGAAAACCCGCGCCTATTCCGCGTCCTTGCGGGCCAAGGCGGCGATTTCCTCGTCGATCAGGGCGCTTATTCTCGAAAGAAGCCGCTCCTTCCATTGCCGCTGCGCCGGGGCCAGCGTAAAAAGCGCGCCGGGGTCCTTTCCCAGCGCCGAGGCGATTCGCTCTATCATCTCCGCCGAGGGAAATTTCTTGCCGCATTCGATCAGCCCCAGGTAATTGGCGGCCATATCCACGGTTTCAGCCAATTTTTCCTGCGATATTCCCAATTCCCCGCGACAGGCCCTGATATTCGCGCCCAGCAATTCCCTAATGTTCGTCATTTCCATACCTGCATAATGGAAAATCATTGAATCCAATCTGTGGGTATTGACACAATCTGATGTATTGGATAGAGTAAATAACCAATATGATGGATTGTTATCGCATTATGAATGAAGCAGCGCGGCATTTTGGACGATCGTCCCGTAGGGGATGATGAGGATAGCGTGAAGGAAGGTTTGGTATGAGAAAAAGAGGAATTTTCATGGCCGCGATGGCAGCGGCGGCGGTTTTGGCGGCCTGCGGCTCAATCCCAGGTATCGGCATCGGTGGTGGGAGAGGGAGCGATCCGGTCAGCGATTTTATCATGGAGGCAAGAATGCGGGCGCCGGAGAACGCCATACTGGGTATAGGATCGTCCACGCACTCGAACAGGTCGCTGGCGCGCGCGACGGCGGAAACCAGGGCCAGGGCGGAAATTACGCGCGCCTTGGATTCCATGGTGAACAACATGATCACGGACTACACGGCGGGATCGGAGGCCGAGCAGCGGGCGCTCCTGCAGTTCAGCGAGACCATCACGCAGGCTCTGGCGCGGTCGCAGCTGAGGGGCGCCATCATACACGACGAGATTTCGATCAATGGGGAGCAAATCGTTATCGTCCTGCTTTCCGCGCAGAACTCCATTAACGAGATCATGAGCGCGAACGCTTCGGCCGCCGCGCTCGCGCCGCACATGGCCAACGCGCAGTGGGCGCTTGAGCGCATGGAAAACGCTTTTGAGCAGCATAACATGGCTCCGCCTGTGGTAAGGGACCGCGACTGACAGCACGGAAGCCCCTGCGGGGGCTTCCGTGTTCAAGGAGCCGCAGGGTGAGAATCTTCGTTCTTTTTGTATGCGCGGCGTTTTTGTCCGCCTGCGCGAGCGCATCTCCGCCCGCCGGCGTTTTCGGCAGCGCGGCGATGAGGGCGCAGTGGGAGTTCGGCAATTTCTTCGCCAATCCGCCGGACGGCTCGATCCGGGTGCTTGGCGTCGCGAGCCGGCACCACTCGCGGCGCGGCAACGAGGTCTCGCAGGCCGAAATCGACGCGGCCAAGGACGACGCGGCGCGCAAAGTGGCGATGTTTTATGGCCTGAGCGGAACGGTGGAGTTTGTCCAGCGGACCGGCTCCAGCGTCTTTGGTTTTATCGCCGACCTTAACGTGGACATCGCGCGAGCGGTGGAGGATCACGAGCGCTTCATTGACGGGCTTGCCTTCGATCCGGAGCGCGATATTCTCGTACACGATCGCGGCACGATCGTAATGTTTGGCTTTCGCGCGAACGCGCGACAGGCAAGCTTTATCGCTTCCGTCGGCGCGAACGGCCGGCCAAGCTGGGTAGACAGGACGCCGGCCATCGATGGCCACCTCGTTCAGGTCGGGTTTTCGCAGAATCAAATCTGGCTGCGGGACACGGTGATGAGATCGGCGGAAGCCGCCGCCGCCCGTATGATAAACGGCCTTTCGACCGTCGTCGAGAACAGCGTCGTTGACGTGGAAGGGCAAGGATCCCTTACGTACTCGACCAGTGTGGGAAGCGGCGCCTTGATTGACTTTAGGGTTATCGAGCTTTGGATCGATCCCGCGGACATGTCCGTGTACAGCCTGGCCGTGGCCAGGGAACAGTGAAGATTTTTAGAAGGGGTCTTGCATGAAAAAGAACATTATTTTTTATGCGGTTTTCGTGGTCGCCTTTATCGTGGCTCCGGCCGCGCTGTCCGCAATGCCGGATCGCATCCGCGACGCGCTTCACGCGGCGCAGGATCGAGGCTCGATGACGGGCGTCGGGGTTTCGGTTCTTCAGAACACCACGCAGGCGCGTAACGCGGCGATAATCTCGGCAAGGGCGGAACTTGCGCGGGGGATAGAGGTGTTCATTTATTCCGAGCAAATTTCGATTATGGAGACCCTGGCCATAAACCGCAGCGAAGCGACGGACACGTTTTTTGCGGACGTGATAAGATCGCTGGCCGAAAGATCGTTGGTGGGATCAAGGGTTGTCTTTGATCAAAGGGACGTGGCTACCGGCGAATACTGGGCGCTTGTGGAGGTTCCGGCTAGCGTCGCAAGCGCGGCTATTCCTGCGGCCATAGAAACTGCCGCGACGGCCGCGCAATCCAGTTCCG
>WRAL01000198.1 GCA_009780285.1 Treponema sp. | reverse complement strand
CATGGAAGGGCGTTATAGCCGGCAAGAACGCCGAGCTAGCCGGCAAGGACGCCGAAATCGAGCGGCTGCGAGTCGAGCTTAAGGCCAAGTCCGGGAATTAAGGCGCCTGAGATGGAAGAGGCGATAACCGCGTGCCGGCAAATAACGGCCACGCCCGAATTCAGGGAGCTGAGCGCCTGCGCGATAGGCGGCAATGCGTTTATGGAAGGAGACGCTTCCCTTGCTCCCCGATGCGTCGCCCGCCGGGAAAATTCGCTCCCGGCGTAAAAATATCCTCTTGACAAAAAACCAATAAGCGTCGAACATCAATAGGCGTGGGCGCGAGGCCGTTTTTTTGCGAGGCTGGATGTTTTTCCGGAAAAAACGAAAAAAAACGCGCATTTCGCTTGACAAACTTTTCCGTTCATGCAAGAATGGTAAGCGTGCAGGTCGGTGTTTTGGCCGTCCCAAAGCGAAGGCGTTTGGGCTTGACAAATTCCGTATCCCGCGCGAGAATGTGGCAGGGCTGGCGGCTTTGAGCCAAGGCCCTCGGGCTTATTAAGCCCGTTGGTGTTGAGATAAAGAGGGCGCAAGGCGTTCGTAGGGCGCTTCCTCTTATCTAGATATGAAGAAAACGTTTTTGTAGGAGGACTTGCATGAAGAAACTGATTGCGGTGTCTGCGGCTCTTGCGCTCTTTGCTGGAAGCGCCTTTGCCCAGGAAGCAAGCTGGTATGGGGAAGCGAGGGTTTATTGGGACTTGGCTAGCGGCGACAGTGACGATGACAGTGACATCAAAATATTCACGGGCGCTGTCGGCCAAGGCATTTTAGGTGTTTCGAGAAGTCTGCGAACTGCGGCTGGAATCTTCGGCGGGGTTATCGAGGTATCCGCGACCATAGCTACCCCTAGCATTAATCTGGGAGCCGCCGCTTTTACCTGGAGGCCAATCGACGAGGTTTGGATGCGCTTTGGCTATGGCTACGGCAGGTTTGACGACATCGGCCGCGGCGTCGGGATCACCCTTGGCGACTTTAACGTGGGCGTTAATGTAATGAGCAGTGCCAATGTGATCCACCCCGGCGCTCCCGGGGGCTACGCCCTTGACCTTACCCTGCTCGACGGCATGGTCCAGTGGGGCTTTGGCATCCCGTTCCAAGGCGTTCACGCGAGTGACAAGCGCCCCGAGGCGATCCTTGGCCGGATCAATTCCAGGGTAAAGCTGACCCTTGACGGCATTGGCCGCATCGGCCTTGGCTATACAGGCGGCGGGTATATTAACACTACTGCAGCTCCAGCCTGGAGGGCCGCTGCTGGACCTCAGCCAGTTAGGTGGGAAATTGATAATGTTAGCACTTCGCCCACCTTTGGGACGCTTGTGGAGAAGCCGGCGGTAGCGGCGGTAGTAGCAGGTCCCAATCCTGTTGATTGGAACCTTGGCTACGTCCGTTTATTCGCCTATATCAACGCCATCGAGAACCTTGGCATTGATTTGGGCGCAAGGTACCACCTTGGCGTGTCGCTGCACAGTGGCCAGGACGCCCCCAAAGAATCGGAGATGAACCTCTTCTTGAGCCTAGGCTATACCGTAAGCCCTGATTTTGGGATAAGGTTTAGAACCTCGGCGGACCTGTTTTTTGGTGACGACAACCGCAAAGCCAACGTGATCGGCTTCGACCTTGGCCCGTACTATCACCTGAACAGCATCGTATCGCTTGGCCTGCTCGCCGGCGCGCGCATGACCATGCATCACGCCGAAGGCACGCTTAAAGACAGCGACATGGGCCTCGATTGGAACGTTGAACCACACGTCCGCGTGAGCGCGGGCGGCCCTGTATTAAGGGCTGGTCTGACGATTAGCGGCACGAACCTTACTAGGGTTGATGGCAATGTTACTGGCGTTCTCAACGATCCGAAAATCAGCTGGTCCGTCCCCATGGCGGTAGTTATCGGTTTCTAGTTTTTGAAAGGGCGCCTTCCAGCAGGGCGCCTGTCTTAAAAGCCCCCTCCTTCGAGGGGGCTTTTTTTATGGGGCCGCCGGCGGCGCATCGAGGCAAAAGGGCCCAGGGATGCAGGCCAACAACCCAAAAACGCAGGACAAGGCCAAGCCTTGCCCTGCGTTTTTTCCCGCCCCCATAGCAAGATCCCGATTTTCCGTTTATAATCAAATCGTGAAAGTACTTCTTCACCGAGGCGCGGACAGGTACTTGGGGCGCCTCCCGCCTCCCGCCTCCCGTCCACCGACCGAAGCCGTTTTGACGCGGCCTTTTCCGGACTGGAGAAGGAACCGCCCGAGGGCGATATCAGGGCATACGAAGGCAACCCGGGAGTTCTGCGGCTAAAGGTCGGGAGCTACAGGGCAATTTTCAAGTTTGTCGAAGGCGCGATCCTGGTAACGCGCATTGAGCCGAGAGGACAGGCCTACACGAAGAAAACAAGAAACAGGAGAGGGTAAGAAATGCAGGAAGCAGCGTTGAGAAAAAAGCTGAGGGGTTACATCGACTCCATGCCGGCGAAAAATCTTGTCATCATAAAGCCGCTCCTATCGGCGCTGGCCGAGCCGCTGTACACCGTTGAACCAGCGACGCCCGAAGAGAGCAGGAGGGCGGAAAGGCGAATCCGGGAATACCGCAAAAACCCGGACAGCTTTGTCCCGTTCAACAAAGCCGGGGAAACTGGCGGAAACTGAACGGCCCTGCGGTAAAGGCACCGCAGGGGACGCCCTGCGAGCAAGCTGGCGACGTGACCCGGGATGCAGGCCCACAATCCAAGAACAGGGATGGGCGTTGCCCATCCCTGTTCTTTCCTACCGAAGAGCGGCCTTTCCTGCCCCAACGCGAATGCCCCTGCGGCCAGCGGGCGCGCGGTGCCGAGGGCATTCGCGCAGCGCCATGACCGAGGCATCGCGCGCCCGCTGGCCGCAGGGGGCCACCGATCAAAGGCGGACAGATAATAAAGGCCGCGAGGCCCCTAATTGTTGGCGAGAGACTCGACCTGCTCCAAGCTCAGGCCGGAAAGCCTGGCCACCTGCTCCGTGGGGAATCCGTTCTTAAGCATGTTCCGCGCGATCTCGGCTATCCCCCGCGCCTCGCCCCGCGCCTCGCCCCGCGCCTCGCCCAGGGCTATCCCTCTTGCCTCGCCCGCGGCCATGCCGCGCGCTTCCGCTCTTGCCAAAACGCCTGCTTCCTCAAGCACCTTCTCCAGCGTCATCGCACCGCTTCCCATGCTAAAAACCTCCCGCAGGGCCTCGCTGTTCGCCCTGCTTATCGCGTCCAGATACGCCCCTAACCGCGCCGCGTTGCCCCGCCGCTCCGCCTCCGAGATGACGACGAGCGCCCGCGCCGCGTCGAGCCGGTTGTCAAGGCCGCTGAGCCAAAGGTTTTCCTCGGCCGACAGCCTGCGGGCGTCTATCATCTGGATCGGCATCGCGTGCCCATCTACAGTATATATCCCCTGGGCGCATTCTTCAACGTCGAGCCTTAGCTTTTCCCTCAGGTGGCCTACCAGCTTTTCCGGATAGCGGCTGGTGACGAAGCTCAGCGTCATGTCGTCTATGGCCGCGCCGTTCAGCGAGACGTACAAATGCGCGCAGCCGAGCGCTCGGTGAAAATCGCCGACGGAAAGATAGTCCGTCGGGCTTTTGTACTCGATGATGTTCACGCCGCGAAAGATCCTGGCGATGTTTTTCTTTATCGTCACGCCGGGGGCCTTTTTGACGATGACCAGGTCTATGCGAAGAGGCTCCGAGGAAAGCTGGCGCTCGGCGTGAAATTCAAGCGCCTGAGCGTATTCCTCCAGCTCCATCTTTATCGCGTCGAGGAAGGCCGGATGCCAGGAAATCCTTTCGTCGCTCGAGTCCGAGCCTTCGGCGTTGGCACTTTCGCCGTCCGTGTCCATTAGGTTGAATATATCATATTTTACGCTTATTGCAAGCCGATACAAGCCAACCAACCTAAAACCATCTGAAAGGGACAGGCGCGCCTTGCCAGATGGTTTTTCCTACCGAAGAGCGGCCTTTCTTGCTCCCGCGCCTCGCCCCGTTTTTCGCCTTCCATGCGTGCATGGCGCAGCGCGGTGGCCTCGGCGCGCTGCGCTCAGGTTCAGCCTGAGCGCCCGTAGTCGTCCGTGT
>WRAL01000197.1 GCA_009780285.1 Treponema sp. | reverse complement strand
GGCACGGGGCTTCGGGGATACACGCGGGGCGTTAGGGGAGCGCCGCCGCCCCGCCTATATCCGAGCGCCAAAAAAGGCCCTCGCTTTCTATCCTGGCGATTTCCTCGTAGACCTCCCGCCTCGCAAGCGCGATCGTCGGCGCGCGGCGGGCGACGACCAGGGCGCGGCCCCCGGTCGCGTAAAACCGGCCCTCGCGCATTTCGGTGGCGCCGTGGAAGACCAGCGTGTCGCGTTTAAGGCGATCGAGGCCGTCGATGGGAAAGCCGACGCGCGGGGCAAGCGGATAGCCCTTGGAGGCGAGCGTTACGGCCACGGCCGCGTCCGCGCTCCAGGCAAGGGCGCGCATGGCGCGCTCGCGGTCGCCGGCCATAAGCGCCGAGATCGCCTCGAAAAGGTCGCCGTCCAGGCGCGGCAAAAGGGCCTGCGCCTCGGGGTCGCCCATGCGCGCGTTGAACTCGATGGCCTTGGGGCCCTGCGCCGTGGCGATAAGGCCGGCGTACAAAAAGCCGGCGAAAGGGCGGCCCTCGGCGGCAAGGGCGCTCGCGGCCTTTTGAAGAATGCCGTCGAAGGCGCTTTTCGCCAGAGCCTCGTCGATGAGCGGCGTCGGGGAATAGGCGCCCATGCCGCCGGTGTTCGGGCCAAGGTCGCCGTCGAAGGCGCGCTTGTGATCCCGGCTTAGCTCCAGGGGGCAGACGTCCTCGCCGTTGACGAGCGCTATAAATGAAAATTCCTCGCCTTCCAGAAATTCCTCGACGACGACCGTCCTTCCGGCCTCGCCCTGCGCGCCGTCGAGCATCATCGCGTGCAGGGCCTCGCGCGCCTCCTCGCGCGTCGCGGCTATCACGACGCCCTTCCCGGCGGCAAGCCCGTCGGCCTTTATCACCACGGGCGTCTCGGCCTTTTCGACGTGGCGGCAGGCGGCGGCGAAGTCGGAAAAGGTCGCGGATCGCGCCGTGGGGATCCCGTGCCGCGCCATAAGATCCTTGGCGAAGGCCTTGCTGCCCTCGATGGCGGCGGCGGCGGCGCAAGGGCCGAAAATCGCCAGGCCCTCGCGCCGGAACCGGTCGGCAAGGCCGGCGACCAATGGCGCCTCCGGGCCGACCACCGTAAGCGAAACGCCGTTTTGCGCGGCGAAGCGCGCCAGCGCATCGTGGTCGTTTTCCGCGATGCCCAGCGAAACGGCCACGTCGGACATGCCGGCGCTTCCCGGCGCGGCGAAAACCTCGCCGACCTGCGGCGATCTCGAAAGCTTCCAGGCCAGCGCGTGCTCGCGCCCCCCCTTGCCCACGACAAGGACTTTATTCCCGCCCTTCATTCCGCCTCCTTCATTGAATATATATTCATTGAGTTTTAATTCGTTGAATTATCTGTCGCGGCGCCCTTGGCAGCCTTCTTTTTCGGCTCCGTTTTTTCGAAAAGCAGGGCGAAGGCTTCCTCGGCGCCCTCGACGAATTCCACGGGAATCGCTTCCTTTATGTCCGCGTCCAGCTCCTCCCACTCGCTCCGGTTGTCGGCCGGAAGGATGGCCTTTTCCATTCCGCCCCGGATCGCGGCAAGGAGCTTTTCCTTGAGGCCGCCGATCTGAAGCACGCGTCCGGTCAGGGTAAGCTCGCCGGTCATCGCCACGCCCGGGCGCGGCGCGCGCGCGCAAAGGGTGGAAAGAAGCGAAGCGGCTATGGCGACCCCGGCCGAGGGCCCGTCCTTGGGAATCGCGCCGGCCGGAACGTGTATGTGAAAATCGGTCTTGCCTATGTCCTGCGCGCTGTAGGGATAGGCGCCAAGGCCGGCCGGCCGTCCCTTTCCGCCTCGCAGAAAGGAAAGCGCTATGCGCGCGCTTTCCTTCATCACCTCGCCAAGGTTTCCGGTAAGGATAACCTCGCCGGATCCGGGGCAGGCCGAGCTTTCTATCATAAGGGTGGCGCCCCCGGCCTCCGTCCAGGCAAGGCCGCAGCTTACCCCGACGCGCGCCTCCCTCAGCGAGACGTCCTTTTTGTACTTGCGCCGGCCCATGATCTCCTCGAGATTTTCGGCCTCTATGGTTCGGGAAAAATTCCCGACCGGCTTCTCGGCGCCGTAGCCCTCGGCCACGGCCTTTCGCGCGACGCGGCGTATGCAGCGCGCGATCTCCCGCTCCAGGCCTCGCACGCCGGATTCCATCGTCCAGTAGCGGATGATGTCCGAAAGCGCCTCGTCGGAAAAAACGACGCGGGCCCTTTCAAGGCCGTTCTCGCGCAGCTCCTTGGGAACGAGAAAGCGCTTGGCGATGGCGAGCTTTTCGTTCTCGCCGTAGCCGGGCACCTCTATCGTTTCCATGCGATCCAAAAGCGCGTAGGGAATGCCGTGCAGGGAATTCGCCGTGGCGATAAAGAGCGCGCCGGAAAGGTCGTAGGGAACCTCGAGGTAGTGATCGGAAAAGCCGGCGTTCTGCTCCGGGTCCAGCACCTCCAAAAGCGCGCTGGCCGGATCCCCGCGAAAGTCGCCGGACATTTTGTCTATCTCGTCCAGCAGGATCACCGGGTTCGTCGTTCCGGCCTTGCGCATGGACTGGAGTATCTTGCCGGGGAGCGCGCCGACGTAGGTCTTTCGGTGGCCGCGAATCTCCGCCTCGTCCCGCAGGCCGCCCAGCGAGATGCGCACGAAGCGCCGGCCCAGGGCGCGCGCCACGGACTTTCCCAGGCTGGTCTTTCCCGTTCCGGGCGGGCCGACGAAGCAGAGGATCGGGCCCTTGGCCTCAGGGGCGCGATCGCCGGAGGGATTGTAGCCTTCAGGATCGTAGTCCTCGGACTCGAAGTCGGTCGGCTCATGGTCGGCCGGATTATAGCCCGCCGGCTTATAGCCGCCCGATTCCCCGCCCGAGAAAAGCCGCTTCACCGCGATAAATTCCATCACGCGATCCTTGGCGCGGATCATGTTGAAGTGATCCTCGTCCAGTATCCGCTGCGCCTCCTCAAGGTCGCCGGAATCCGCGCTGCGCTCGCTCCAAGGCAGGTCGGCCAGCCATTCCACGTAGCCGCGCAGCACGCCGGCCTCCGGGGAAAAGGGCTGCAGCTTGCGAAGGCGCGCGATCTCCCTGCGCGCCTTGTCCAGCGCCTCCGCCGGGGGATTCCTTTCCTCGACGCGCCTTTCAAGCTCGTCGAACTCGTCCGCCGCGTTGCCAAGCTCGCGGTTTATTTCCTTTATCTGCTCGTTAAGGTAGTACTCGCGCTGGTTTTTCTCCATGCGGCTGCGAACCTTGCCGGAGATATTTTTCTGTATGCCGAAAATCTCGTTCTCGCGCTCCAGCGTGTCGAGGATCGCCTCGAGGCGCTCGCGGGCGCCGGAAATCGCCAGAAGCTCGACCTTTTTTTCCGGCTTGAGCTGCGAGGAATTGCAGATAAGGTTGGCCATGCGCTCCGGGCTTTCCGTGCGCTCCACGGCCAGCAGTGTTTCCGAGCCTATCTTTTTCGAAAGCTCGGCGTACTGCGCGAAGGACTTTTGCGCCGAGCGCATGAGCGCCACGTCGTCCGGCCGGGGAGGATCGCCGAAAAGCTCGGCCTCGATGGGCGCCACGTCCACGAGCGAAAAGCCGTCCATTCGCTCCTCGCCGACGATCCGGCCGCGGTACTCGCCCTGAAGGACCACGCGCATGGTCGAGTCCGGCAGGCGCAGGTGCTGGACCACGCGGGCCACCGTCCCCACCGGCCAAGGCTCCTCAGGCGCCGATCCAAGGTCCCGCTTTTTAAGGCAGGCGGCGAAAAGCCGGCGGTCGCGCCGCAGCGCCTCGTCCAGCGCCGCCATTCCGGGCTGGGCGGTTATGAAAATGGGAACGACGGTATTGGGAAAAAGCACGAGATCGCGAAGCGGCAGCAGGGCCAGCCGTTCCTCGGTGATCCTGCCGCCCTCCGCCTCGCCCTCCGGGTCGCGCCTAAGGCCGGAAAAAAGCGACGAGAGGCCGGCCTTCTTCGATCCCGAGCCGCCCTTCACGCTCAGGCCCTACGCGCTTTTTTGCAGGCGCTGGATAACCGGCTCTTCCGAGCGGCGCACCACGTCGCGGGTTATCACCACGCGCTTGCTTCCCTGCACCGAGGGAATCTCGAACATTATGTCCGTCATCAGCTTCTCGACTATGGCCCGCAGGCCGCG
>WRAL01000196.1 GCA_009780285.1 Treponema sp. | reverse complement strand
TGTGTGTGTGTGTGTGTGTGTGTGTGTGTTACTGGAAAGGACCGTGTTTGTCAAGCCCTGCGGGAGAGAAAATTGCCCTTGATTCGCGGTTTCGCCGTTCATGCCTAAAATTATGCCGGAGAAGGGGAAAGCCGTCAAGTTCCTGGCGCGCCTCGCGGCCTTTGGCTATGCGCTACCAAGCCCAAGCCAAAACCCCGAGCTAATCCGCCTTAGGCGGATTAGCTCGCCCCAGCATAAAATCCCTAAAATGATCCGGCAGCGGCGCCGAAACGTCCAGCCTCGATCCGTCGGGCATGAGCGGAATAACGAGTCGCGCGGCATGAAGGAGCAGGCGGCGAAGGCCGCGCTCCTTTCGCAGGCGGCGGTTCAGGGCAAAATCGCCGTGCTTGTCGTCGCCAAGAATCGGGTTCCCGCAGGCGGCAAGGTGGATGCGGATCTGATGCATTCGCCCCGTGGCAAGCTCAAGCTCCAAAAGCGAGAATTCCCCGCCTTCCAATTCCTCGACAAGCCTGTAGCGCGTTTCGGCCCTTTTCGCCTCGCCGTGAACGCGCACGTCCAGCTTTATCGCGCCGGAATCCTTCTCTGGCCGGCCTGAGCAGAGCGCAAGGTAGCGCTTGGTAACGGCGCGCGCGCCGCCGGCCTTTGGGCCGCCTGCACCGGAAAAAAGCCTGGAAAGCTCGGCGGCGGCGGCCTTTCCCTTGGCCAAAAGCACCAGGCCGGAAGTGTCACGGTCTATTCGGTGTACCAAAAGCGGGCGCTCGGATCGCATGGCGGAAATAAGGCCGTCAAGCGAGGCGCCCACGCCGCTTCCGCTCTGAACGGCAAGGCCCGCCGGCTTGTCAACCACGATGCACATATCGTCCTCGTGCGCTATCGTGAAGTTCAAGGTAAAATCCCCCGCGAGTTGGCCGCGCAGATAGCCGCGCCCAGCGCGTCGGCGGCGTGATCCGGCGAAGGCACGCGATCCAGGCCCAAAATAACGCGCGCCATCTCCTGCACCTGCTTCTTGTCCGCGCCGGAAACGCCGGTAACGGCCTTTTTGATCTCGTTCGGCCTAAATTCCGCCACCGGAATGCCCAGCTCGGCCAAGGTCGCGAAAATCACCCCGCGAGCCTCTGCCACGGGAACGGCGCTCGAAACGTTTTTTCCAAAATAAAGAATTTCCACGGCGGACTCGCCCGGCTTGAATTCCCTCAAAACCGAGCGAAGTTCTTCCATAATATGCAGCAGGCGCGCCGCGATGGGAACGCCCGGCTTCGTCGAAATGTGGCCGTGGCAGACGTGGCGAAGGCGCGGGCCGTCGCAGTCGAGAACGCCCCAGCCGGTCGAAGCCAGGCCGGGGTCGATCCCGATAATCCTGCGGCCGGGATCCGAGGCCCTACTCGCCCTCAAAGCCCTCAGGAATGGCGATATTGGTGTAGACGTTCTGAACGTCGTCGTTGTCCTCGAGCTTGTCCACCAGCTTCAGCGCCTTGGCCGTCGCGTCCTTGTCAAGCTCAACCTCGGCCTCAGCGATCATGCTTATCTCCGCGCTCATCGTCTCGAAGCCCTTGCCCTGCAGCGCATTCACCACGGCCTCGAACGCGTCCGGAGGGGCGCTCACCTCGATAATGCCGTCCTGCGCGCTGATGTCCTCGGCGCCCGAATCAAGCGCCAGCTCCATCACCTCGTCCTCGGTGTACTTTTCGCCGTCCAGGGTGATAATCCCCTGGCGCCTGAAAAGCCGCGAGACCGCGCCGGAAGTGGCCAGCTGCCCGCCGGCCTTCGTCAGCAGGCTGCGAACGTCCGCCGCCGCGCGGTTTTTGTTGTCCGTAAGCACCTCGATAAGCAGCGCGACCCCGCCCGGAGCGTAGGCCTCGTAGGTCAGCTCCTCGAAACTAACGCCGTCAAGCTCGCCCGTGCCCTTTTTGATGGCGCGGTCGATATTGTCCTTGGGCATATTGGCGCCGCGCGCCTTAATCACCGCGCTGCGCAGCTTGGGATTCGCGTCCGGGTCGCCCCCGCCCATTCTGGCCGCGATGGAAATCTCCTTGATCAGCTTCGTGAATATCCTGCCGCGCTTCGCGTCCGCGGCCCCCTTAGCGTGCTTGATAGTCGCCCATTTACTGTGGCCCGACATGGCTTCTCCTTAAAAGTTTGAATGTGCCCCATTCTAGCGAAAAGCGTGGGGAAAGTACAGCGCCCCCGGAATCAGAAGGTAGCGGGGGAAGTCTCCCCCCCGCTACAGCCGCGCGCAAGCGCGCGTCTTCCGCTTCCCCCTCTACGTGGGCGGCCAACAAAGGCGCGCAGCGCGCGTGGATGAAAAAGGCGCCACGCCGAGAGCGCCAATAACGGCGCCGCAGATGGAAAAGGCGCGAAGGCTTTAGCCTTCGCAGCGCGCGACTGCCCCGCAACCCCGCCTTTATTCCCGCGTATATTTCCCATGAAGTTTTGGCGCAGCCAAAACTTCGGAGCTAATCCGCGCTTGCGCGGATTAGCCCGTAACGCCCCCGCCGTGGATGCGCCACCCATTTCCCCTGGAGTTTTGAGGCGGGCTTTCGCCCGCCCCTGCGCTAATCCTCGCTTTCCGCGATGGCGTCCCGCAGGCAGTTGCTGATGGACAAAAGCGCGCTCTTGATGTTTGCCAGCCGAACCTTGAGCCTAAAGCCCGTAAGTATGCCGCCTTCCTTGCAGGCCACGCGGGAGATCCGCCTGAGGCCCTCGATTTTGCGCGCGGCGAAGCTGAAGTTGTCCAGCACGTCCTTTACTTCCTCTTCGACAAGGTCTCTTGGAGCCTGCCAGTACTTGGCGAGGAACTTTACCAGCTTGTTGTAGTCGCCGCGGTCGCCGCCGGCCACCATTGCCAGGAGCGCGGAGGTTTCAAGGCAATTGGCAAGCTCGGCGAAGGCCGCCGTTCCCTCTGCGCCTTCCAGCGCGTCCGGGTTTACCGAGTCCAGCAGGTCCAGGTTAAGCCGCGCCTCGAAATAGCAGGCGTGCAGAAACCCGCTCCTGTTCCCAAAGTCCTTTCGCAGCCGCGAGCCAAAGTCCCACAGGGAAGGGACCAGGTTCGCGACATCGATTATAGCCGCCATTTTTTCCTCCAAAAAACAAAGCTCCTTCCCGCGCGGGCGAGAAGGTTAAGGTTCGGCTAATCCTGCCGCGACCAAGATCCGCCGGAATAGGTATACGTTCCCGCCAGCTTGCCGTTGCTGTTGTATAAGTTCCTGAACACATACCCATATTCCCCCATCGACATAGCATCCCCTATATCCACATTTGCCCCAATGGTTACCGAGGTCAGGCTGTTGTTATAGAATGCCCCGGACTCGATGGAGGTAACGCTGTCGGGAATAGTTACGGAAGTAAGCTGGTTGTCCCGAAATACCATATTCCCGATGGTTTCAACGCCGTTTCCTAGAGTTACGGAAGTAAGCTTGTTGTGGGCAAATGCAGAAGCCCCGATGGTTTTAACGCTGCCGGGAATGGTTACGGAAATAAGCTTGCTGAATTCAAATGCATTATCCCCGATGGTATCAAAGCCGTTTCCTAGAGTTACGGAAGTTAGCTGGGTGAACCCAAATGCGCCATTCCCGATGGTTTCAACGCTGTCGGGAATGATTACGGAAGTAAGCGAGTTTCCTTCAAATGCCCGATCCCCGATGGTTTTAACGCTACTGGGGATAGATAGTTTGGTGATGCCTCGCCTTGGGAGTCCTCCAATTGACGTTACGGGAAGCCCATTATGCGTGGACGGTATTATAACTTCACCTAGAGATGATGGCCGCTTCAACACCCCTTCACCTTCCGAACCATCATGGCCGGTAAGCGTATACTCTTCCCCCACTTTTACAAAGGTAAAATTGCCGGCGCCTCCGCCATTGCCGCCGCCACCTCCGCCGCCATTGCCGCCATTGCCGCCGTCGCCGCAGGCCGCCAAGCCAAATCCTAAGAACGCCAGCGCCGTCAAAGCGAGCAGCGTCTGCCGCGTAGTCCGTTTCGTTTTCATCATCGTGAAAACCTCCTAAAAATGTGGTTTATAAAAAAGCCCCCAGCGCTCCCGCCGCCTTTCATAAGGCAACAGGATACACCGGAGGCGTTTTTCCAAAAGCAAGGAAATCTATCCGCTGTTAATTGTATTAGATTACGATG
>WRAL01000195.1 GCA_009780285.1 Treponema sp. | reverse complement strand
TCCACATACATTGCTCCTTTGAGTAGTTTACGGGCATGAAGCGGCCGCGCGGCCGCCGTAGCCCGGCGCTATCTCATTGCCACTGAGTGGCTTGGGCTGACGGGCCTCAGATCAAAAACATCCGCTCCGTCCTTGTAATAATCGCCGCGCTCGTTTTCGTACTCAGCGGCGATCTTCGCCCTACGCGCGGCGTTCGGGCCGCGCATCTTTGGATCAATGTCCGGAATCGCGGCGATCAGGCGCCGTGTGTAGATATGTGTCGCATTCTCGTAAATGTCTCGTCTTGTCCCAAACTCCACGAATCGCGCGCGGTGCATAATGGCAAGGTGCTCGCACATGTGCCGCACCACGCCCAGATCGTGGCTAATAAAAAGAAACGCAAGGCCCATTTCGCTCTGAATGTCCTTAAGATGATTCAGAACCTGCGCCTGAACCGACAGGTCAAGCGCGCTCACCGGCTCGTCGGCGACGATAAGGCGCGGCTTGAGCGCTATCGCCCGCGCAACGCCTATGCGCTGGCGCTGCCCGCCGGAAAATTCGAAGGGATATTTTGAGGCGTTGTCCGGCGACATGCCCACGATGCGCAAAAGCTCGTCGACGCGCTTGCGCTCTTCCGCCGGAGTGAGCTTTTCGAAATTGCGAAGCGGCTCGGCGATAATGTCCAGAACGCGCTTGCGGGGATTGAGCGAGGAATACACGTCCTGAAAAATCATCTGGACGCTTTTTCGGTAGGGCGAGCGGTTTTTGCGCACGGAGCGCGTAATGTCCTGCCCGTCAAAGTAAATCGAGCCGGCGGTGATATGGGTAAGGCCCAAAATCGCCTTGCCGATGGTGGTCTTGCCGCTTCCGGACTCGCCGACAAGCCCGACGGTTTGCCCCTCGTCCACCGAAAAGCTGACGCCGTCCACGGCTTTTACGTGCCCGACCACGCGCCCCAGAATTCCCCCGTGAATGGGAAAATGCACTTTCAAGCCCTTGACCTCAAGCAGAGCCATGCGCGCCTCCCTCAAGATCGAAGGCCTTGTAACAATCGCATAACACGAAATGCCCCGGCGCCACCTCATGCAGGCTCGGCTCGGCCTGATGCGCCTCGGCCGGAACCCAGGGAATGCGGTCGGCGAAACGGCAGCCGGATCGCGGCAGGTTTTTAAGGCTGGGAACGTAGCCCTGGATCGTGCGCAGCCTTTCGTCCTCGGAAATGGCGCTGGGCATCGAGCGCAGAAGCGATCTCGTGTAGGGATGCCGGGGATTGGCGAAAAGCTCCCCCACCGGAGCCGTCTCGACGATCTGGCCGGCGTACATCACCGCGACGCGGTCGGCCATTTCCGCCACAACGCCAAGGTCATGGGTGATAAGGATCATGCTGCCTATGGTCTGAGCGCGAAGCTCGCGCAAAAGGTCGAGGATCTGCGCCTGGATCGTAACGTCCAGCGCGGTGGTGGGCTCGTCGGCTATCACCAGCTCCGGCTTGGCGGCTATGGCCATGGCTATCATCGCGCGCTGGCGCATGCCGCCGGAAAGCTCGTGGGGAAACTGCGCGTAGGTCAGCGCCGGGTTTACCATGCCGACCGCGGCCAAAAGCTCCAGCGCCCGTTCCTTCTTGCCGCGCTTGTCCAGGTCGGTGTGGTAGGTAAGCGTTTCCTCTATCTGCGCGCCGACGCGGCTTAACGGATTCATCGCCGTCTGCGGATCCTGAAAGATCATGCCGATGTGCCGGCCGCGAACCTGGTTCAGCTCCGCGACGGAAAGATCGAGCAGGTTGCGCCCGCCGTAGGAAATCTCGCCCGTAATGGAAGTATAGTTGGTGTTGTGCGAGCGGTTGATGGAAAGCGCCATGGCGCTCTTGCCGCAGCCGGATTCGCCTACCAGGGCGAAAACCTCGTCCTTGTAAACGTCCAGGTCCACGCCGTCCACGGCGGCGAAATACTGGCCCTCGATGCGGAAACTCGTCCGCAGGCCCCTAATCCGTAAAAGCGAGCTTCTGTTCGCGTCCATATCAGCCTCCTTCGCCCACAGCCAGCCAACGCTGACAGGAACCGAGAATTCTAAAAGTGGCACGACGTTCGCCCATATCGCGAAGACTATCCTTTTTTGCGGAAAAGTGTCAAGCGGTTATAAAGGTTTTTTTAAGGAAAGCGCTTTGATAGCACAAAAAAAGATGAAATAGCCCCTTTTCCTGACGGCCTTGCGCCAGGGCCTTCGAGCGATTAGAATTAAGCGCATGAGAAATCCGCTTAAGATCGGGCTTTGGATCTGCATTACGCTGGCGCTTCTGCCGCGCGTCGCCGGGGCGCAGGAGATTTTTCAGTACAAGCATCGCGCCGGCGACACCTACCGGGTGATCTCCACGGTTTTTCAGGATGTTTTTATCGATCGCAGGCTAAGCCACAGCGCCGAGATTCTTAACAGGATCGCGGTCGAGGTGCTGGCCGAGGAAGGCGGCGTGGGCCGGCACAGGGCGACGTTCCAGACTTCCGAGCGCGCCGTTACGGCCGGCGCGCCCGGCGTCTCGTCCATCCAAAGCTTTCAGTGGGCGCGCGAGTACGACTCGGAGTTTAGCAGGGACCGGCGCGGGATTATGGACGTGGGGGCGCGGTATTTTATGCCGGTGGTGCGCAACGTGCCGGTTTTTCCGGCGCGGGCGCTGCGGCCGGGGGACAGGTGGAGCCATGAAGGGCACGAAGTCCACGATTTTCGGGACGGCTTCGGCATCGCATCTCCTTACGTGATTCCCTTTGTCGCTTTTTACGAGTTTCTGGGCGAGCGCGAATGGGCCGGGCGGATGTTGCCGGCCTTTTCCGTTACCTACAGCATTGGCTTGACGCCGCAGCCGGTTCCCGGGCGGGTTTTTCCCAGACGCATCGCCGGCAATTCCGACCAGGTCGTTTTCTGGGACCTGGAGCTTGGGCAGCCGGTGGCCTACACCGAGGATTTCCGCTATCTTTTCGAGCTTTCCGACGGCAGGACGATCGAGTACCGTGGCTGGGCGCAGGCGGAAATCGTCGAATCGCTTCGCATGGACAGGGAAGGAATCGCGCGAGAGATCGCCGAGGACATCGCCCGCCTGGGAATCGAGGACGTTTTCGTTCGGGTTTCCGACGAGGGAATAATCATCACGCTCGAGGACGTGCAGTTTCAGCCCGACACGACGATCATGCTGGAGGGCGAAATGGAAAAGCTGCAAAGAATCGCCGAAATCCTCGCCCGCTATCCTGAGCGCGACATTTTGGTGGGCGGCCACACCGCGCTTGCGGGCACGGCCGAAGGCCGCATGTCGCTTTCGATACAGCGCGCGGCGGTCGTCGCGGACTACCTTATCGACCTGGGCGCCCGCGCGCCGGAGCGAGTCGTGGTGCGGGGATACGGCGCGGAAAGGCCGGTAGCGGACAACGCCACGGAAGAAGGCATGAGAAGGAACCGCCGCGTGGAGATTACGATTTTGGAAAACTAGCGGGCCGCGCGGCCTTTTGAGCTAGAGCCTTTGATCCGTGGCTCCCTCCGCCTTGAACAAAGCTTTTAGGTTGGCGAGGCTTTTATCCTTGGGCAACCATGCGTGGAGTTTAGAGGCGGGCTTCAGCCCGCCTCTAAACTCCGAGGCCAACGCGCCAAAGGCGCTTTGGCCCGCCTTCAAGCGCAAGAGGTATCTCGTCGTTGAGCGCGACCCACACGCGCGCCTCCTCGTCCCAGGTCGTAACAATCTCGTACTGCATTTTTCCTCCCGGCTTTTGCCAAGGGGAATCGCCGATTTATCGGCGGTTCCCTAATCCTCCTTGGCCTTAAGCACGGCCAAAAAGGCGCTCTGCGGCAATTCCACGTCGCCGACCATTTTCATGCGCTTTTTGCCTTCCTTCTGCTTTTCAAGGAGCTTGCGCTTGCGGGTTATGTCGCCGCCGTAGCATTTGGCCAATACGTCCTTGCGAAGGGCGTTGACCGTTTCGCGCGCGATTATGTGGCTGCCAATGGCGCCCTGGATCGGTATCTTGAATTGCTGGCGCGGAATCTCCTCGCGCAGGCGCTCGCAGACCTTGCGCGCGCGGTCGTAGGCGTTGTCCTTGAACACAAGCTGGGAAAGCGCGTCAACAGCTTTGCCGTTAAGGAGTATTTCCAGTTTTACAAGCTCGGTAGGTTTGTAACCT
>WRAL01000194.1 GCA_009780285.1 Treponema sp. | reverse complement strand
CGGCCGGATTTTTTTCATGGGCTTTCCGTTGACAAAAATTTCCCCGCCGGCCGTAGCGCGAACGCCGAAAATCGCTTCCATAAGCTCCGTGCGCTGCGCGCCTACAAGCCCGCCTACGCCAAGAATCTCCCCCCTGCGCAACTTGAAAGAAACATTTTTGAACGAGCGTGGATCCGCCGCGCTCAGGTTGCGCACTTCCAGGCACACTTCCCCGACCTGCGATTCCACCGTGGGAAAGCGCTTTGCCATGTCGCGCCCAACCATCAGTGAAATCAGCTTGTCGCCGCTAAGGTCTCGCGCTTGGTACGTTCCCACCATTTTTCCGTCGCGCAGGACGGAAATCTCGTCGGAAATTTTAAATATTTCTTCCATCTTGTGGGAGATATAAACAATCGCCACGCCCTTAGCTTTAAGCGAGGCGATAATTCCAAAAAGATGCGCAATTTCGTTGTCGGTAAGGGAGGAGGTGGGCTCGTCCATCACGACTACCGAAGAATTGTAGGAAACGGCCCTTGCGATCTCGCAGCCCTGCTGCTGGCTTATCGAAAGGCTGTCCATTCTTGCGCCGGGATCAAAGCCGTATCCCAGCCCTTCAAGAAGCGCCTTCGTGTCTGCAAGCATTTTTTTATGCGCGAGCAGGCCAAGCGAGCTCCTCGGCTCGCGACCAAGCCACATATTCTGCGCCACCGTTCGATGCGGAACGTTGGAAAGCTCCTGATGAATCATCGACACGCCGGCGTCCATAGCGTCGGCGGCGCTTCCAAAATTGCGTTCTTTGTCATCAAAAATAATTTTTCCATCGTCCATTCGGTACATTCCGAACAGGCATTTCATTAAAGTAGATTTTCCGGCGCCGTTTTCCCCCATAAGCGCGTGAACCGTTCCTTTTTTAAGGCTGAAAGAAACATTATCAAGTGCCAAAACGCCAGGGAATTTTTTCGTCACATTTATCATTTCAAGAATATTGTCGGACATAAAACGCTCCAAACTTAAACCGCAGGCGGCTTGCGATAAATCTACCCCGGAACCAAAGCGGTTCCGGGGTAGATTACCGTCCGCGCTCAAACGCGCGCTTACGGATGATTCCTGTAGAACTCGGAATCCCTGTCCACCGGCACGAAAGGCACAAGATAGCTCTGGCGCACGATGCGAGCGTCGTTCACAGGCGCCTCGGTGATCGGCGTAGTAGCCGGGGAAATTCCGCCGGCCACATTCCCAAGCTGGAAAGTCCCGGTGGCGATTTGATACATAAGATCGAAGGCCACTCTTGACTGCCCGGCGGAATCCTGAAGCACCGTCGCGTAAAGCTCGTTCGCCCTCATCGAGGCAATGGCCGCCGCGGTCGCGTCAATTCCAAACACAGGAACAGTAAGCCTTATTCCAGCGACCGGAGTCGGCGTTACCATTCCATTGTGTATCATCGACTGCACGGCGCCAAGGGCCATGCCATCATTCTGCGCCGCAACCACGTTAAACTGGCCGGCGAAGGACGCGATCCAAGCATTCATAAGTTCGTTGGCCTGGTCGGGCGACCAGTTCGCCGTGGCGCGCGCTATAATGTTAACATTATAGCCCCTGTCCCTAAGCCCTTCCATAAGGCCGGTCTCGCGGTGAACCTGCGCCGGATGTCCAAGCTCGCCAAGAATCAAAAGCATGTTAACGTTTCTTCCAGGCGCCCTGCCGGGATTTGCGTCAAAGAAGTCCGCGATAAGCTGCCCCTGATAGCGACCGCCCACAAGCTCAGGCGACGAAGCGTAGAAAAAGTTCGGCCCGATCAAAAGCGACGATGTCGTCGGCGCGATATTCGAATACGCCGCCGCGCCGCCCACCGCGTGAATCATTTGATTCATCTGATCCGAAAGCTCGGAAACCACAGGAATGATGATGAAGTACCTGAAACCCTGATTAATCAAGGTCTGAAGCTGCGTAAGCTGCGTGTCCGGCGCGTTCATCGCGTTCTGCACGTTAACCGTAACCCCCCTTTCCGCAGCCATCCTGTTTACGTGCGCAACATAGTCCGCAAGAAACGCCTCCGTAACGTTTCTCATCAGAACGCCGATCCTCGCCTCGCCGGCCGCCGTGTCGCGACCCGGGGCTGCCCAAGCCGTGCTAACTGTCAAAGCAAGAAGTACAAGCGCGAATGCAAATCTTTTCATAACTCTTCCCTCTCAACTCTCAAAATAAAAAACGGTTTGACAAACCGTTATCAACAAAACTTTCGCAGTCAATTCGCGACAGGCGAATTGACCAGCTCCATCCAGGCCGCGCGATAATTCGCAAGGCCCGGAAACTCGTCCTTTTCCACTTCCCTATATTTCGGATCCAATTTAATCTCTTCTATCTTTATGGCGCGCGCCGCCATCTTCGCCACGATCGCCGCTCCCAAGGCGCTGGCCTCGGTAACGCCGATAAGAAAGGCGCGGCATTCAGGCAGCGCCGAGGACAAAAGCCTGTTGTAAGCGTCGTCCCTGCGAAAGCCGCCCTCGGTGATCAAGTCGTCGCCGCCTTTCAGCCCGGAAATCTCCAGCGCGACCAAAGTCTGCATCACAAGGCTCAAGCGCAAAAGGGCGAAGGCGCGCGCGTAATCATCGAAGCAAGGCGGCGCGCCTGCGCCACGGCTTATCTCCTCGAAGCTCCAAGCGCGCCGGCCTTCAACCACGCGGGCCTTGGAAGCGGGAAAAAGCGCTCCGTCCGCCGCCGCGCCGGGAAGCAGGAAGCAATCCGCGCCGGCTATAATCTCGCGAAAAAGCGCCGCGTCGTAGGGCGGGAAATCCTCGCGCTTGTGGCGCGCCATAAGCGCCTTGGACCAAGCCTCCATTTCCAGCCCGCCCATAAAAATCGCCGTCTTCACCGGCATGTCAAAGGCCGACGTATTAAAGAAAACAGGCTTGCCGATTTCCTCTTCCCCAAAGCCGTAATCCCTGGCGGGAGTCATCGTCACGCACCACGTTCCCGTGGAATTAAGCGTAAAGCCGCGCTCTCGGGAAAAAGCGAAGTGCGGGATCATCGCCGCGCCGGAATCGTGGATCCCCAGCGTTACGATTGTATCCGCGCCAAGGCCGGTTTTTTCGGCCGCCTCCGCCGTGATTTTCCCCAGCGCCGTCCAGGGGCTTTGCGCCTTTTCCGGCATAAGGCCGGAAAGCCCAAGCGCCTGCGCGACGGAAGAAAACCCCTGCCTTTTTTGATCCCACAAATAAGTATGGCAGCCCATGTAAGTGCAGTCCGATCCAGCGCGACCGGTAAGCCTGTAGCCCCAATACTGCGGATAGTTCAACACAAGCGCCGCCTTTTCATACTCATTCGGGAAGCGCTGGCGCGCGAAGTAAATTCCCTTGGCGGAATTTATAAGCGCGCCAAAGCGCGCCGCGCAAGTTTCCCGTTGAAGGTCGCGCGCGTCTCCAAAGGCCGCGTAAAAGCGCTCGTGGAAATCGCCGCCCGGCTCGTGGGTGTAGTAAACGCAGGGAAGCGCGGGTTTCCCGTCCGCGCCTACGTAGACAAAGGTCGCTCCGTGCGCGCTAACAGTGATTGCGTCTATCTTATACTTGCGCGCCGAGGCAGCAAGCCTGTCAAGAAACCATTCCTCCATCGCTTCCAGGTTATGGGTTTCAAGGCCGTCAACGATTTTCGGCACGAAGACCCGATACTCAGCGTCAAGCTGGCTCAGATCCTCGTCGTAGAGCGCGATTTTTTTGTTAGTCATGCCAATATCGATGACGGCGATGGCCTTTATCATGCGCTACCCGTAAAGCGGCCCAAGCGCCGCGCAAGCCCTGTAGTCCGCGCCTTCCCTGTCCATCCCGAACGCGTTCCAATAGCTCGGCCGGAAAATCTTTTCATCGGGAACGTTGTGCATGCATACAGGAATGCGAAGGATCGCGCAGAGCGAGATCAGGTCGGCGCCTATGTGCCCGTAGGAAATCGAGCCGTGGTTCGCGCCCCAGGCGTTCATCACGTCGTAAGCGCTTTTGAAGGCGCCCGCGCCCGTTACGCGCGGCGCGAACCAAGTGCAGGGCCAGGTATAGTTGGTGCGCCTCCAAAGCGCGTCGGAAACCTCTTTCGGCAGCGCGACGGTCCAGCCCTCGGCGATCTGCAGCGCAGGCCCCAGCCCCTTGATAAGGTTGAGGCGCCACATGGTAACCGGCATCTCCGCGCGAGTCT
>WRAL01000193.1 GCA_009780285.1 Treponema sp. | reverse complement strand
GGAGGGTACATACCCCTTTTACGCCCTAAAGGGCGGGGTATGTACCCTCCGAATACAATCAAGCTCGGCGAAAGCGTCGCGCAGAAAGGCGTTCGTAAAAAGAAGGCCGGCCTTGGACGGCGCGATTCCATCCCCCGCGAAAAATCCCCGGCCGCGCCAGAGCGCGATGGCGCAGGGGATAAGGCTTTCGATAGCGCGCCCGAAGCGCGCGGCGAAAAGCGCCTCGTCGGGCCCGGCGGTAACCCTGAATCCCATCAAAAGGCTTTCGCGCATAAGCGCTTCGGGGGAAAGCTCCTCGACGGCGGCGATGCGAAGGGCGGGGCGGGGCGCGGCAAGGTAGGCCGGAATGTCCTGGGGATAAACGCGACGGATCGCGCCGGCGCCAAGCCCGGCCGGAATTACCGTGCCGGAAGCCGAGGGGCCAGCGCCTATCCAGCTTTCCATGCGCCAGTAGCGCATGTTGTGCAGGCATTCGCTTCCGGGCCGCGCGAAGTTTGAAACCTCGTACTGCGAAAGGCCTGAGCTTTCCAAAAGGTCGCGCCCGGCGATCCACATGTCGTCCGCTTCCTCATCGCCCGGAAGCCCGATGGCCGCGCTTCCCAGGGCAAGCTCGCGCCGGCCAAGCGGGGTTTCGGGGTCTATCGTAAGGCCGTACATCGAAACGTGCGCCGGGCCGAAATCCAGCAGGCGCGCGATGTCCGCGGCCAGCGCCTCCGCGCTTTGGAAGGGCAGGCCGGAAATAAGGTCGGCGGAAAAGGCGCCGGGAAAGGCCCGCGCCACGCTTTCGAGCCTTTGGGAAAGAAGCCGGGGATCGCCTATGCGCCCGACGGCCTTGCGCGCTTTTTCGTCGAAGCTCTGCGCTCCCAGGCTGATTCGGGTTACGCCGCCGTCCAGGCAGGCGCGCAGGAAGTCCGGCGTGGCGGATTCCGGGTTGGCCTCGACGCTCAGCTCGCGCGGGCCTGATTTAAGGCCGGCGAAAAGGCGCGCCAGGCCGGAAAGCAGGCGCTCCATGCGCCGCGCCCCAAGAACGGAGGGAGTTCCTCCGCCGATGAAGGCCGTCGGCATTTCCTCTATCCCGAAAAATTCGATCTGATCGGCTGCGTCGGCCAGCGCCGCCTCGACGAAGGCGTCCATTTGCGCCTCGCGCGCGCCGGCTATCGAAAAAAAATCGCAGTAGTCGCAGCGGGCGGCGCAAAAGGGGACGTGGACGTAAAGGGATGCTTTTATGGCCGGCCTATCCTCGAGGGCGGCCAGAAGCGAAACACCGGCCGGCCCACGATCTCGCGGGAGCTTACAGGGCCCCAGGCCCTGGAATCGCTCGTGCTGCTCCTGTCGTCCGCCGCCGCGAAAAATTCCCCGGCGCGAAGCGGCACGCTTTCCATCTCGCCGGAAAAGGGAAGGCTTAAGTCCCACAGCGCCGGCACTTGGGGAATGGTGGGGGAGTAGGGGCGCGCGGCAAGCTCGAACTCGGTAAGCGCGAAGGCGCTGCCGGCCGGCCGGACGCGCATCACGAAGTTCGCCATGCTTGCTTCGTCGCCGGGAAGCGCGACGAGCCTGCGGG
The DNA here is from genome assembly GCA_009780285.1 of Treponema sp. GTDB lineage: Bacteria > Spirochaetota > Spirochaetia > Treponematales > Breznakiellaceae > WQXQ01. Next base: position 2,601 of record WRAL01000193.1, on the reverse strand, counting down.
CGTAAACGCTTCCGGCGCCGCGCGCGACGCCCACGCGCTGCGCCGTGACGAAGCGAACGAACCCGTCGGCGATCGTCGCGAAGACGTTTCGCCCGACCGCGCGGGAAGTGTCGACTATCACGATATCCCCGCGCCCGTAGGAAAGCTCGCGCCCGCGCGCCATGGCGAAGAGCTTGGGCAGCGCGGCGGATACCACAAGAAGCCTGTCCCCGCGCTGAAGGCCCGGGTGCATGGCATCGCCCTGAACGACCCAGACCGAAAAGAAAAGGGCCTGAATCACGTTGTACAGGACGAACAGCGCGAAAACCAGAAGAACGATTCGCAGCGCCCTGAAGCGCGCGTTTTTTTGCGCCGTAACGGAATATTGCAAAGATTTATTGAACATGCATGCCTCGCTTTCTATCTATCTAAGCGGCCCTATTCGACGAAGGGGCCAGTAAATAACAGCTCCCCTGCCGAGAACCTTGGACGCGCGCACGGGCCCGAATTCCCTCGCGTCCTGCGAATTGTCGCGGTTGTCGCCCATGGGAAAAATGCGCCCTTCCGGCACGTGCCAGCCCAAGGCCCGGCGCGCTGAAAGCTCCGCGTAGGCGCGGTCGTGGGGAAGCGCGGCGCGCAGGGTTTCCAGCCGGGCCTTTTCGTAGGCGAGGTGATCCGGGAAGCGTATTCCGCCTGAGCCTGAAAGCCCGGCCTGAACGTAGTCCGGAACGGGCATCCCAAGGTCGCGCCAGCCGGCGGCCTTTCCGGCCATTTCCAGCGCCGGGTACAAGGCCACATCCATAAGCCGCCCGATCTCGTGCCCCCAGCCGCGCCGCGCGGCAAGCTCGCGCTCGTCCGTCCAGCGGTCGTCCCCGGAAAAGAGCATCCTTGCCTCGCCCCTTTCCATCACGATCCTGTCCCCGCCCGATCCCACGGCGCGCTTGATCAAAAAATTGGCCCTGGGCCGCCCGTATTCGTCCCTGTCTATGTCCACGAGCGAGAGCGTCAGCATGTAGACGATCCTCTGCGCGAGATCGAAGGCCGGCCCCCGGGAAACGTACTCGGGGTTTTCGAAAATGACCACGTCGTTGCGCCTGGGGCTGAAGGGGCTTGGCAGCTTCGCGATTCCCGGCAGAAGCTCCGGCCCGAAGATCAGCTTGTTGACGAAGATCCGGTCGCCGATAAGGAGCGTGTCGATCATCGAGCCGGAGGGAATGACGTAGGCCTGAATAAAGTACTGGTTGGCGATCAGCACCATGCAGACCGCCCAAACGAAGGCCTCGAGCCATTCCCGAACCGGGTTCTTCCTTTTCTGCCGCTCCTTCTTGATCCTGCGCGCCCTGTTCCGCCTTGTGAGAAAGGCCTCGGTCATGGCCTGCAGCCAATCGAAAAAGTCCCGTTGTTTTTTGGCCATCGCCGCATCATAGCGCAAAAGGCCGGAGGGGTTCAATCGCCGGGCGATAAAAATCGCTTCCGCGCAGCGCCGGCGAGCGGAAGCCATCGTGCCACAGGCGCGCGGGAACCGCTGAACTTCCTTTTAATCAGCGGTTCCCTAATAGTGCCCGAAACGCCGGGACTGCAAGCTCAGAAGCGGCTCTCCGGCCTTGCATTCGCCGGCCTTGATCAGCTCCACGCGCTTAAAGTCCGCCGTGTTGGTTACCACGATCTGCGTTTCAAGGCTCAATCCCGCGCCTTTTATCAGGGCCTCGTCGTACTCAAGCAAAAGCCGGCCGACTTTCACCGAATCGCCCTCGCGGACATGCAGGACGAAGCCTTGCCCGCCGAGCTTCACCGTGTCTATGCCGCAGTGGATCAAAATTTCCGGGCCGTCCTCGCTTTTGATAACGAGCGCGTGCTTCGCGTCGAAAACCATGTCCACGGTTCCGTCGCAGGGCGAGAAAAGCTTTCCGCCATTGGGCTGCAGGCATGCGCCCTTGCCAAGGGCTTCCTCCCGATGCGCCGGATCCGCCGATTCCTTCAAGGGAAACACGTTTCCCGGCGCCGGGGAAAAGACCTTTATCGCCTGCCTCTCGCCTGAAAACGCCGCGTTCCAGGCCTTGGCGACGGACGTAAAAAAATTCGCCATACTCATTCCCCCCAAAAAAAGGCCCCGCCGCTAAGACGGGGCCTTGGCGCAAGGCGCCTTCGCTTTAGCGCCTTTAGGCTAGCGCATTTGCCTCGTCGCTACAATGCCTTTTTGATCTCGTCCGCGACGAACTGAACCTTCGTGCCGACGATTACGTGAACTGAGGTCTTGCTTGGCTTGATCACGCCGGCGGCGCCGCCGGCCTTAAGCTTTTTGTCCTCGACGAGGGTCGTGTCCTTGACCTCGATGCGAAGCCGCGTCATGCAGTTGTCCAGCTCGACGATGTTTTCCCTTCCGCCCAGCGCCTCTATGAACTGCGCGGCCATCGCCGTCCAGTCGCTCCTTCCAAGCTCGATCTTGAACTCGTCGTCGGAAACGTCGATCTCGCGGCCGGGGGTCTTGAGGTCGAACTTTTTGATAAGGAACTTGAACAGGAAGTAGTACACGAAGAAGTACAGAACGCCGAACAGGGGAATGAGGAACCAGTTGACGGCGAACACGACCCTGCTGCTAAGGAGCATGTCGATGGCGCCGGC
>WRAL01000192.1 GCA_009780285.1 Treponema sp. | reverse complement strand
AGGCGCGAAGGCTCGGTTACCGGCGCGCGGGTGCAAAGCCGCAGCGCGAGGCCGGGACGGGCGGCGCGCAGATCGCGAAAAAGGCCGGCCAGCCAGCCGTTGCCGCGCGTAAGCGGATCGCCGCCGGAAATCAAAAGCTCGCGAATCCCGTCGCGCCGAGCCAGGTACTCGAGGACGGCGGCGCGGTCGAAGGAACCGTCGGCAAGGCCTTCGGCGCCGGCGGCGATCCACACGCGCCTGAAACAATGCCTGCAATAGCCGGCGCAGGAACGCGCGGACAACAGCAGCGCCCGGTCCTCGTATTGATGCACCAGACCGCGCGCGGCGCGATGATGCGCCTCGCCAAGCGGGTCGTCAAGCGAAAAGGGATCCGGCTCCTCCTCGCGCGGGTCCGGGAAAAACTGCCGGCGAATAGGGTCGTCCCGGCGCGGGAGCGCGAGGGAGGCGTAATGCCGGGTTACGGCGAAGGGAAAAAGGCCCCTGCCCTCGAGCCGCGCGATGTAGCTTTTTTCTTCCATAGTTGCGCTGGCGGCAAGCGCCGGCGGCAGATCTTCCAGGCGGCGGATCAAAGGCGCGGCCATTTGGCTCCGAGCCCTCGCGCCGGCGATAGCTTTTCATGAATTTCCATACTAGCGATTTATATACGACATGAGGGCGCCTAAGGCAAGGGGCGCGCGCCGAGGCGTATATTTTTTCGTTTTTTTGCGATTATATTTTTCTATTATGGGATATTTTCGGTAAACGAAGCTTTTTTCGCGCGATTTCAAGCTTGGCGCGGTTTTTGCTGGACATTCGGCATGGCTAGGGCGTTGATCGAAAAAAACGAGGCATACTATTCGCGCGCGCCGCGCCGGCTCGCGGCGTTTTTCGTCGCGCGGCCGGAGGCGGCGAGAAAGGCGCTGCACTTTCTTATCGCGCTAAGCCCCCTCATCGCGCTGGCGAGCCTTCAGGCGGCGGCCGCTCTTCTTTTGTACGGCGCGCTGGGCTATTCCGCCATGGAAATCGCCAGGCTTTCCGGCGCGCGGGTGCCGGCGGTTTCGGCGCTTACCGCCCTGGTGTCCCGCCGCGCCGGGCGCTTCGAGGCCGGGCCTTTGACCCTGGCCGCCGGGGCGCTCCTTTCGCTCCTCCTTTTTTCGCCGGCCGTGGCGACGGCGGCTATTTTCGCGCTGGCCTTCGGCGACGGCTGCGCCGGCCTTGTCGGCAGGCTTTACGGCTCCGTCCGCCCGGCCTTTCTTTACGGCAAAAGCGTCGAGGGCTCGCTTTCCTGCCTCGTCGCCACCGGCCTTTCGGTGTATCTTTTTTCGCAAAACGCGCCGGCCGCGCTGGTCGCCGCGATAGTCGCCACCTTGGTCGAGGCGCTGCCGCTAAAGGACTGGGACAACCTGGCGCTGCCCTTGGCAGTGGGATTCGCCCTGTCCGGCATCCTCTAGTGTCCGAAATATTCAAATAACGGTACGCAGGTTGAGGGAATTGCCGAACGTCGCGATTTAGCAAACCGAATATTCCGGAACGCTAGGGCGCGCGGAAGCGGGTAAGCAGCGCTTACTATCCCCCCATTGGGTTTATCCCTAGGAAAATTAGGGAAATCAATTTTAAGAAAAACTCGAAGAATTTTTAACCACGGAGGACACGGAGTTACACGGAGGGAGAGCGAGCATTAGCGCGCGGCGCCTCGCAGAAGGGGATTTGCTCCCTGCAACTCCTCTTCGCTTCGTGAAACTCCGCGGTACTTTGCGAAAGTTGATTTCCGCGTGGGAAAGCTTCCCCGCGTCCCTCACATCCACAGATAAATCCTATGCACTCTCGTGCAGGCCAGCCAGGTGCCGGCGGCCAGAAAGATCGCGCCGCAGGCGAGGGCCGCCCAGGTGTCCGCGCCGATAAGGACGTTCCGGCCGACAAGGGCCAGCGCCGCCCCCGCGCCGACGGGCGCGAAAAGCCGAAGGCCGCGCGAATGGGCCGCGACTAAAAAGCCCGCCGGGGCCAGGACAAGAACGCCCCTTTCCACCAGCGCGAACATCGATCCCCGGCCGCTGAGCATGTTCAGGCTGGAATCCCAAAGGTGGGAATCGACCGGCATGGCAAGCGCGACGAAAAAGGCCGAGGCGAGCATGGCGGCGATCGAGCCCCGCAGCCGCGTGGGCTGGTAGCCGCTGGCGTGGACGCTGGCCGCAAAAAGCGAGAAAATTCCAATATACCTAAACAGAAAGACCGCGCGCGCGGCGATGGTCAGGTAAAGCGGCTGAGTCGGCCAGATCTCGCCCAGGGGGATAGCCAGGCGCAGCGCCTCCGGAGCGAGCGAGGCAGCGAAAAGCGCGATGAAAAAAATCTCCGGCGGCTGGGTTTTGGCGAAATGGCGAAAGATAAGGGCCAGCGCGACAAGCGAGTACAGCGCGGCGAACAGAATGGCGAAATGCGCGGCCAGCGGCGCGGCCTGGAAATGCCTTGCCACCAGGAAGTGAAAAATCCCCTCCGGGCGCGCCGGGCGAACATCCAAAGCCGGATACAAAGGCGCGACGAAGGCCGTCGCCGCGAGGCCCAAAAGCAGGCAGGCGGAGGAAAGCGCGATCCCGGCCTTAAAGACGGCGTTCCTGCCGTAAAGCGTCATTCCCGGATCATAGCCCTTGCCGCCCTTTTTCTCAAGACCCGTGGTCGGGCGCGTGGTCGGGTTTTTGGATGAGGAATCAAACCACGGAGTACACGGAGTTACGCGGAGTTTCAATCCCTATGTTCATCGACGGTTTCCACGGAGCGGCGCACTCATGCACCTTCTTCCTCCGTGTAACTCCGTGTCCTCCGTGGTTGGTCAATCTACCTGCGGCAGATTGACTCGGAGTTTTGGCGTTGCCAAAACTCCAGGGGTGGGTGAATAAAGAATCAACAACGGAGGACACGGAGTACACGCAGTTTCAATCCGCGGGCACTCTAAGGTTAAACCGAGAATCGCCGCCAAGGCCGGGACCAAGTCGCCTTTGGCGCCTGGCAGCGCCGGCTAATCCATTCAGGCCCGAAAGTCAAGGACCTGGTCTAAATGCCGATAATTAAGGCCAGGGGGGACTCAGAATGGTTTTTAGGCGAATATCTTTCGCGCTGGCCGCTTGGCTTGCGCTTGTCGTTCCGGCTTTTGGATCTGGCGATTCGGCGAATTTCGTCAATCTGGGCTTTTCCGCCGACGGCAGGGTCTACATGTTTGCCCAGTACGGCGTGCTCTCCGGAAGCCTGCGCCCTTGGGCCGACGTCTTCATCATCGACGTGGAAAGCGGCGCGCTCGTGCCGGGGGGAAGCGCCTCCTTCGTCCACGACCGGCCCATAGTCGCGGGCCAGAACGGCTCCGGCGCCATGCACGCGATCTTGGCCGGAAATACCCTCATGGCCGAGCAGCACGACGTTGTTTTCCCGAATCAGGGGCAGCCATTGTACATCGCGCTGACAGGCGATCCGGCGCTGAGCGGCCAGCCGATAACGTTCAGGGATTTTTCCTCGAACGAGGCCGTCGTTTTTTACGAGGCGAGCCTTTCGCAGTCGATTCAGGGAAGCGGGGAAAGCCTTCGCTCGTCCTTTGTCATCGATCTTAAAAAAACCCATCGCGGCGAGACGAGGACTTTCAGGCTGGGATCTCCGGTCGAATGGCGGACGGGCGTTATTTCCTACCACATTAGGCAAGTGCTTGTGTCGCCCTCCGGATCGTCGCTGGTCTTCGTGATCGAAACCAGGCATCCGGCCGGGAACACGCACAACGTTCGCTACATGGTTCAGACGCTAAGGCTCTAAATGTTCGACGATTGCCTTGTCATGGCCGGCGGCTCCGGAGCGCGCCTTTGGCCGGCGAGCAACGCCCTTCTGCCCAAGCAGTTTTTGCGGGCGACCGAGCGCGCGAGCTTTTTCGCCCTGGCGCTGGAACGCGCGTTCGCCCTGGTCAAGAAAAATGGCCGGGTAATCGTGATCGTCGGAAAGCCGCACCTTTCGCATGTCATGGCCGAGGCAGAAAAGCTCGGCGCCGCGCAAAAAAAACGCCTTGTCGCGCTCGCCGAGCCGGAAGCGAAAAGCACGGCGCCGGCGGTGGCCTGCGCGCTCGCCCTTTCGCTTCTTGAAGGCGGCGACAGAAAAATGATCGTCCTTACGAGCGATCACCTCATCGATCCCCTGCAGGCTTTCAAGGACGACGCGGCGCT
>WRAL01000191.1 GCA_009780285.1 Treponema sp. | reverse complement strand
TAATCAATGTTTTCATTACTGACATTTATTGATTCTAAAAAATATCTTTTCCAAATTATTCTTTAATTCCATATCTCTTTTTATTAAGTCATTTATATAGTTACTCCCTGTCTCATAAAAGCAAACTCTATCAAATGGAGGTTTTAATATTTTATTGTTCTTTTTTAGACCAATTTTTTCTCTTATCATATTTTCTATATACCTTGCATAGCCTTCTTTCCATTCTTGCCAAATCATGTATTCAAATTCTTTATCATTTAATATGGCTTTCATTTCTATATGATATTTTCTTATATCATAGCCGTTATTTAATTCCATTGTTTTTCTTATAAATTCTTCATTATCATATGGGAATGGATAATTTAATTCCCACATAAAATCATGTTTTTCTTTGGCTTCTTTGGCGATAGTTAATGTTTCCTTGATTTCCATTTCATAATGATAATATTGAAAACAATGAACAAACTCATGAAAAATAAAGGCTATACCCTCTATATCATCGAAAGCTTTGGGCGTAACCACTGCCGCCATTTTCCATTCATAGCCTTCCAGTGGAAAAGCTGCCAAAATTTCATTTGGAAGATTCATTTCTGAATGAAAATTCATTTTATATTCATACTGTTTTCCAGATGAATTCAGGTCAAAAACAAAAAAATCATTATCCTCAATAATTGCTATCGGATAAAGCTGTTCCAATGATTTATCCAGTTTATTTATTTTCTCATAAATTTCAAAAATTTTATTTATTGAGATTAATTGTTTTTCTATAAATTTCGTTCTCTTTTCATTATCCATAAAAAAATTTCCTCCATATGAGCATGACGCGAAACCTGGCAGATGCGCGATGCAATGCTTGTGCATTTAGCATCGTTAACGGTAAAACGAGATTCTCCGCCCTCATGGTTATTAGCGTAACTCATCCAGGCGTTCATGTCAAGTAGCCGCAGAGAAATTTTAGAAGAAGCATGCCGCGCGTCAAGGCGGGGGGTGTCACGGGGCCAAGCCGCCTGCGGCGGCTTGGCCTCGGAGTTTTGGCTGCGCCAAAACTCCAGGGAACTATGCGCGGGGATAAAGGCGGGGTTGCGGGGCAGTCGCGCTCTGCTCAGGCTAAAGCCTTCGCGCCCTTTCAACCAGCGACGCCTTAATTAGCGCTCTCGGCGTTGCGCCTTCTCCATCTACGCGCTACGCGCGCCTTTGTTGGCCGCCCGCGAGAGGGGGAGGCGGAAAAGCCGCAGGCTTTGCAGCGGGGGGGAGACTTCCCCCGCCAGAGTATCCCGCGCGGGCCAAATTCCGCAGAGCCCTCTTTTTACGGCCGAAAAAAAATGCTACCATGCGCCATGTCCGAAAAAAACAAAGAGCTTGAGGCCGCGGCGCGGCTGGAAACGATTCGCCATTCGGTGAGCCACGTGATGGCGCAGGCCGTGGTGGCGCTTTTTCCGGGGACGAAGGTCGCCATCGGCCCGGCCATCGAGAACGGCTTTTATTACGATTTCCTTTTGCCGGCGCCGATTTCGCCGGACGACCTGGGCCGCGTCGAGGACGAGATGCGCAGGATAGTCGAGGCGCGCCAGGATTTCGCGCGCCTGGCCGTCAGCCGCGAGGAGGCGCTGGCGCGCTTCGCCGACGAGCCTTTCAAGGCCGAGATCGTCGCGGACCTTCCGCCCGACGCGGAAATCTCGATTTACCAGAACCGCGACGCTTCCGGCGCCGTGGTCTGGGAGGACCTTTGCCGAGGCCCGCATCTGGCCAACACGCGCGAGATCAACTCGGCGGCCTTCAAGCTGCAAAGCGTGGCCGGCGCGTACTGGCGCGGCGACGAGAAGCGCCCCATGCTCACGCGCGTCTACGGCACCGCATGGGAAACCCCCAAGGAGCTCAAGGCGCACCTCGCATTTCTGGAGGAGGTGGAAAAGCGCGACCACCGTCGCCTGGGCCGCGAGCTGGACATTTATTCCACCCACGAGGAGGCCGGCGCCGGCCTTATCTACTGGCACCCGAACGGCGGGCGAATGCGCACTTCTATAGAAGATTTCTGGCGCCGCGAGCATTACCGGGGCGGCTACGAAATCGTCTTTACCCCTCACGTCGGCAAAAGCTGGCTTTGGGAAACTTCCGGGCATTTGGGCTTCTACAACGATTCGATGTACAGCCCGATGGACATCGACGGGCAGGACTATTTTATCAAGCCGATGAACTGCCCCTTCCACATCCTGATCTACAAAACCCGTGGGCGCAGCTACCGCGACTTGCCCCTGCGCTGGGCCGAGCTTGGCACGGTCTACCGCTACGAGCGAAGCGGCACCCTCCACGGGCTTTTGCGCGTGCGCGGCTTTACCCAGGACGACGCGCACATTATCTGCACCCCGGCGCAGATGGAGGCGGAGATCGTCGAGGTCTTGCGCTTCAGCCTTTCGATCTGGAAGACCCTCGGCTTCGCGCCGGAGGCGATCAGGGCCTACCTTGCCACCAAGCCGGAAAAAAGCGTCGGGGAGCCAGCGCAGTGGGACGCGGCCATCGAAAGCCTGCGCAAGGCGGTGGAGGGCGAGGGGCTTGCCTACGAGACCGACGAGGGCGGCGGCGCCTTTTACGGCCCGAAGATCGACCTGAAGATTAAGGACGCGCTGGGCCGCGAGTGGCAGATGACGACGATACAGTTTGACTTTAACGAGCCGGAGCGCTTCGACATGACTTTCGTCGATTCCGACGGCCAGCATAAGCGCCCCTACATGATCCATCGCGCGCTTCTGGGATCGCTGGAGCGCCTTTTCGGCGTGCTTATCGAGCATTACGCCGGCGCCTTCCCGCCCTGGCTCGCGCCGGAGCAGGTGGCCGTGATTCCGGTGGCGGACAGCTTCGACGATTACGCGCGGGAGGTTGCGGCCCGGCTGAAGGCGCGGGATCTGCGCGTTTCGGCCGAGCTTGGCGACGCGCGCCTGAACGCGAAGGTGCGCGCCTGCCAGACCCGCAAGATTCCCTACATGCTTGTGGTGGGCCAGCGCGAGGCCGACGAGGGCGCCGTTTCTATACGGCTGCGCGACGGAAGCCAGATGCCGGCGATGAAGGTGGCGGAGTTTGCCGACTATGTTGCGGGGAAGGTGGAAAGCCGGGCGCTGGAGTTGTAGGGGGGGGCGCGGTCTTTTGACCGATGGCCTTTAATTGGTGGCCCCCTCCGCCGGGCCGCGCGCGGGACCTCGGTCATGGCAGCCTTGCGTGGAGTTTGGAGGCGGGCTTTAGCCCGCCTCCAAACTTCGAGGCCAAAGCGCCAAAGGTGCTTTGGCCCGTCCTCGGCGCCCGGCGGTTTTGGATTGCTGGGCTTTGATCCATGGGCGACCAAGCGTGGAGTTTTTCGAAGCAAAACTCCGGGGCCAATGCGCCAACGGCGCATTGGCCCCGGAACGCCCCCGCCTTGGATACGTGGCCAATGACAATTGACGCGGCGCGCGATCTCGCGTAAGATACGGCATGAATTCGGTCGAAATTTTTGCCGGCGGAGGAGGGCTTGCCCTTGGCCTTAAAAAGGCGGGGTTTTCTCACGCCAGCCTCGTGGAGCGGGATCGCAATTCCTCGCAGACCCTGCTTTGCAACCACAAAATTTTTGGCTTTTCCGGCGGAAAGCTCCTTGTCAGGAACGGCGACATCCGCAGCGTCTCATTCTTGGATTTTACCGACAAAATAGACCTGTTAAGCGGAGGGCCGCCATGCCAGCCGTTTTCCATAGGCGGGAAACACAAGGCGCACAACGACAGCAGGGACATGTTTCCGGAAGCGACGCGAGCGCTGCGAGAAATACGGCCGCGGGCCTTTATTTTTGAGAACGTTCGAGGGCTTTTACGAAAGAATTTTTCGCAATATTTTGGCTATATAATCTTGCAGCTCACGCATCCGGAAATACCCAAAAGACCGGAACAGGAATGGCAGGATCATTTGTCGGAATTGGAAAAACACCACACGGGAAACGGCGAAAAGGGGCTCCACTACAATGTTGTTTACAGGCTTCTCAACGCGGCTGACTACGGCGTGCCTCAAAAAAGGGAAAGGGTTTTCATCGTCGGGTTTAGGAATGACGTAAACGGCGACTGGTCTTTTCCGGATCAAACGCACGGCGAGGCCGCGCTGAATTGCGACAAGTTTGTTTCTCGGGATTATTGGGAAAGGCATTCAGTCAAGCCGCC
>WRAL01000190.1 GCA_009780285.1 Treponema sp. | reverse complement strand
GCGGAAGCGCCGCGGCGGTGGCCGCCGGCCTCGTCCCGCTGGCGCTAGGCTCGGACACCGGCGGCAGCATACGCCAGCCCTGCGCCTTCTGCGGGGTAACCGGGATAAAGCCCACTTACGGCGCCGTTTCCCGCGAGGGGCTTTTTCCCATGGCCCCCTCGCTCGACCAGATCGGGCCGGTGGCGCGCGACATGGACGACTGCGCGGCGCTGCTGTCGATCATCTCCGGGCCTTCTGGCGCCGACGCGACCTGCGCCCTTCTCGAGCCGCTTTCCTTCGATTCGGCGCGGCGGGAGGATCTGCGCGGCCTTCGCGTCGGCGTTCCGCGCGGCTGCCTCCAGGCCATCGCCGACGAGGGCGCCCGGAGCGCCCTGTCGGCCGCGGCCGCCGAGCTCCAGGCCTCAGGCGCTATCCTCGGCGAGTTCGAGGCGCCCTTCTCCGATGCCGTGATCCCGGCCTACCTTGCCATTTCCTGCTCGGAGGCGCATTCAAGCCTTTCGCGCTACGACGGGCCGGGCGCGAGCGGCGCCGGGGATCGAGGCGGTCGGATGCGTTCCCGCGCCGCCGGCTTCGGCTTCGAGGCGAAAAAGCGCGTCATGCTCGGCGGCCTTTTGCTTTCCGACGAGCGCTGCGGAAAATACCTGGAAAAGGCGCTGCGCCTGCGCGAGCTTTTGCGCGCCGCCTACGAGGATATTTTTCGCCGCTTCGATCTTGTCTTTTCGCCCGTGACGCCGGCCGGCGCGCACAGGCTTGGCGAAAGCGATCGCGAAAGGCGCGACGCGGACGCCTTTACCATGCCGGCGAATCTGGCCGGACTTTGCGCCGCCGCGCTTCCCTGCGGCCTCGATTCGCGGCTCATGCCGACGGGCTTCCAGCTTGCCGCCGCGCCCTTTCGCGAGGCGGAAATCGTCGCCGCCGCGCGCGTCTTTCAGGGCCGCACGGACTGGCACAAACAAAGGCCGCCGGGGTTTTAGGGCCGTGACGACGGAGCTATGGGGAAAGGGCGCCTCCGGCGGCCGGGCCTCGGGGCGCCTGGCGTTTTTCGAGCGCAGGCCGCCGCCGGCGCGGAAAAGGGCCGCCGATCCGAAGGCCGAAACGGAGCGCTTCCAAGGGGCGCTGCGGGAGGCCGGAAGGCAGCTTTCCGCGCTGCGCCTAAGCTGCGCCGCCGCCATTGGCCGGGAAAACGCCGAACTGTTCGAAATCCACCGCATGATGCTGGACGACCCCGAATTTTCAGATCCCATAGTCGAGCGCATCGAAAGCCTCGGCGCCCGCGCCGAGTGGGCCGTCATGGAAGCCGGCGCCGCCCTCGCGCGGGAATTTTCGAGCATGAGCGACGCGTACATGCGCGCGCGGGCGACGGACGCGCTGGATCTGTCGGGCAGGCTTGCCGGCATCCTTCGCGGCCGCGCGCAGGGCCTTCCCCGCCTTGCCGAGCCCTCGATTTTATGCGCCGACGACTTTTACCCCAGCGAGATGGCGCAAATCGACCGCTCGGAGGTCATGGCCCTCGCCTCCCGTGAGGGAGACGCGGGATCGCACTCGGCGATCTTCGCGCGCGCCCTGGGGATTCCCTGGGCCATAGGCTTCGGCCCGGCGCTTTCGCCCGAGCTTTCCGGCCGGCGCGCCGAGCTTGACGGGGATTCCGGCAGGCTCGGCGTCGCGCCGGAGCTTTAGCCCGGCATCGCGCCGGGATCGAAACTCCCTGCGCTCCGCGCAACTCCGTGGCTGATTCTTCATTCACCCAGCCCTGGAGTTTTGGCAACGCCAAAACTCCGAGTCAATCGCCGTAGGCAGATTGACCAACCACGGAGGGCGCGGAGTTTCGGCTCGAGATTCAGGGGCAAGGCGGAGAAGCCGCGGACGTTTGGCCTACCCGCCCCTCTTCCCTCCGTGTAACTCCGTGTACTCCGTGGTTAAAAATTCTTCGTTTTAAAGAAGAATCAAGGCCGGAGTTTCACGGAGTACACGGAGTTTCGATCCCTGGGTTGCCCGAAGGTTAAACTGAAAATTGCCGCGGACGACGGGCGCGGCCGGAGCGGGGGAGACTTCCCCCGCCCCGATGCCGGCTATTCCCTCGATGCCTCTTCCTTCGCGTCGTAGCCGATAATCGAGGCCGTGTCCTTCGAGCGCTTTACCGTAAGCAGCCCCAGGCCGGTCATCACCACGACGGCGATAGGCCCGAGAAGGTTGAAAAAGGCGAAGGGCAGGTACTCGATCGTCGAGACGCCGAGGAAGGTGGCCATCGCGATGCCGCAGGTGTTCCAGGGAACCAGCGGGCTGGTAACCGTGCCGGCCGAATCGATGGCGTTCGAGCACATCTTGGGATGCAGGCCGCGATTTTTGTATTCCGGGGAAAACATCCTTCCCGGAACGACTATGGCGATGTACTGATCCGGAATCGCGATATTGCTGGCGACCGAGGTGAACATCGTCGCGCCGACGAAGGCCGTCACCGACTTGAAGCCCTTGACGGCCTTGGAAACGACAACCTCGAGCTGGCCGGTTTTTTCCATGATGCCGCCGAACATCATCGCGAGGATGATCAGCGAGACGGCGAACATGATCCCCTCAAGGCCGCCCTTGCTTAGAAGCTCGTCCACGACCTCGATCCCGGTGTCGCTGGCGAAGCCGCCGTAGGCCGCGCCCATGATGTCGCCCAGGTTGTTTCCCTGAAAGATCGCGCCGAAAATGCCGCCGAGAACCACGCCGATGAAAATGCCGGGAATAGCCGGAACCTTCATCGCCACCAGCGCGATTACCACGAGGGGGGGAATCAGAAGGAAGGGCGAGATGTTGAAGGTATCGGCGATGCCGCCCTGAATCACCTCGATCCCGGCGAAGCTCGCGTCCGAGGCGCCCGCGTTTATCCCCATCACCACGTAGATGATCACGACGATCAGATAGACGGGGATCGTGCTTCTGAGCATGAACTTGATGTGAGTGAAAAGATCCGTGCCGGCCATCGCCGCGGCGAGATTCGTCGTGTCGGAAAGGGGCGAAAGCTTGTCGCCGAAGTACGCGCCGGAGACCACCGCGCCGGCGGCGAGCGCCGGGTTGATGCCAAGGCCGATAGCCACGCCCATAAGCGCCACGCCTATCGTGCCGGCGGTGCCCCAGGAAGTGCCGATCGCGACGGAAGTGACCGAGCAGATCAAAAGGGTCGCCACGAGGAAGGTCCTGGGCGAAAGGATGTTCAGCCCGTAGTAGATCATCGTCGGGACCACGCCGGCGGTCATCCAGACCCCGATGATAATGCCGATCACGAAAAGGATGATGATCGCCTGCAAAACGTGGTAAATGCCGCCGAACATCGCCTTCTCGATATCGCCCCACTTGTAGCCCAGCCGCATCGCCATAAGCGCGGCGAAGCCGGCGCCGATAAGCAGGGGAATATGCGCGTCCGCCTCGAACACGGCGATTCCCACCGCCATCACCGCAATCAGAACGCCAAGGGACAGAAGCGCCTCCCAGAGATAGGGCTTCCGGGGAGCCTTGCCTTTCGCATCACTCATACAAAACCGCCTTGCTTAAATTTGGGAAACCTCAAGGTTTCGAATTCCGGACAGTATACTTTTTTTCGGCGGGCAATGTAAAGGCCGAAAAAACCGTTCCCGCGCGCCATTCACCCTCGGCCCCTTACTCGGCCTCCTCGTCGAGAATGGAGGCCGGATCCTGCGAGCGCTCCACCGTAAGCAGCCCCATCCCCGTCATCGCCACGACGACGATAGGCCCGAGAATGTTGAACAGGGCGAAAGGCAGATACTCGATCGTCGCCACGCCGAGGAAGGTCGCCATCGTGATGGCGCAGGTGCTCCAGGGAACCAGCGGGCTTGTCACGGTGCCCGCGGAGGCCAGGGCGTTGGCGCACATCTTGGGATGCAGGCCCCGCCTTTTGTACTCGGCGGAAAACATCCTCCCCGGAACGACCAGGGAGATGTACTGATCCGGGATGGCGATATTGCTGGCGAGCGAGGTGAGCATGGTCGCGCTCACCAGGGCCGTCGCCGACTTCAGGCCCCCGACGGCCTTCGCGACGACCACCTCGAGCTGGCCGGTCCTTTCCATTATGCCGCCGAAAATCATGGCAAGAATGACCAGCGCCACGGAGTACATCATCCCCTCCAGGCCGCCCTTGGTCAGAAGGTCGTCCACAAGCCCGACCCCGGTCTCG
>WRAL01000189.1 GCA_009780285.1 Treponema sp. | reverse complement strand
GACCTCTGGGGCAAGGGAGACGATTTTCATGTAATCGCCCCTTTCCCGCAGCTCTCGGGCCACGGGCCCGAAAATGCGCTTTCCCCTGGGATTCAACGCGGCATCGATAATGACGCAGGCGTTGTCATCAAACCGTATGTACGTTCCGTCGGGCCGGCGATATTCCTTGTGGGTTCGCACGACCACGGCTTTTTCCACCGTGCCTTTTTTGATGGCCGAGGTGGGCAGCGCTTCCTTGACCGCCACGACGATTATGTCGCCGATGCTCGCGTAACGGCGCTTGCTGCCGCCAAGAACCTTGATGCACTGAACGCGCTTGGCGCCGGAGTTATCGGCAACGTTCAGGAAGGTTTCCACTTGTATCATTTCCGCTGCTCCCTCTATTTCGCGCGATCCAGGATCTCGACGAGCCGCCAGCGCTTTTCCTTGCTTAGCGGCCTGCATTCGATCACGCGAACCACGTCGCCGATCTTGGCGTCGTTTTTCTCGTCATGCGCCTTCAGTTTTTTAAGACGCTTGACGTACTTCTTGTACAGAGGGTGCAGCTTCATCGTCTCGACGGCGACGACGATGGTCTTCATCATCTTGTCGCTTTTGACCGTACCCACGAACTCTTTCTTTCCGCGCTTCTCTCTCGCGGCCTCGGTTTTTTCCTGTTCAGCCATTACTTAGCCTCCGCGCCCTGCGCCGCCGCCTTTTGCTCGGCCAGCTCCTGCGCATGGATCATCGTGTTGAGCTGGGCGATCTGCCTGCGCATGGTGCGCTTGAGCAGCGGATTGTCCACGTGCCCGATGACCATCTGAAACCTCAGCTCCATGTGCTTCCTCTTTAGCTCGTTCCGCTTGGCCACAAGCTCCGGAAACGAAAGGTTTTTAAAAGCGTTCTTCATATCCGGCTCCTATCCCCCAAGCTCCATGTCCGAGCGGGCGACGAACTTCGTCTTTATGGGAAGCTTCGATCCGGCAAGCCTGACCGCTTCTTCAGCGAGATCCTGGTTGATCCCGCCCCCCAGCTCGAACATCACCGTCCCCGGCTTTACCACCGCGACCCAGTATTCCGGGCCGCCCTTTCCCTTGCCCATGCGGGTTTCCGCCGGCTTTTTGGAATAGGGCTTGTCCGGAAAAATGCGGATCCATATCTTTCCGCCCCTCTTTATGTGGCGGTTAAGCGCGATACGGGCCGCCTCTATCTGCCGGTTCGTGATCCACATCCTGTCCATGGCGACCAGGGCGAAATCGCCGAAGGCCACCGTGTTGCAGCGGGTGGAGTTCCCCGGCATGCTGCCCCTTTGCACCTTCCGGCGTCTTACTCTTTTCGGGCTTAACATTGTCTACTGCCCCCTTCCGGCGGGAAAGCGCTCGCGGCGCTTGCGCACCAGCGCGCCGGCGTCCTCTTTCTGCTCTTTCCCGTACTTCATTCCGTTGTACACCCAGACCTTAACGCCGATGGCCCCGAAGGTCGTCTGCGCCTCGGAAAATCCGTAGTCGATATCGGCGCGCAGGGTGTGAAGGGGAATTCTTCCGTCCTTCGCTTCCTCGGTGCGCGACATGTCGGCGCCGCCGAGCCGGCCGGAAAGCCTTACCTTCACGCCCTGGACGTTGCCCTTCTTCATCGCGTTGGAAATGGCCTGCTTCATCGTGCGCCTGAACGAGGACCGGGCCAAAAGCTGCCTGGCTATGTTCTGCGCGATGATCTGGGCGTTGCCGTCCGCGTTTCGTATTTCCTTGATCCTGATCTGAACTTTCTTGCTTACCGTCTTCTGGAGCTCGGAGCTGATCTTCTCGATGTTCGCCCCTTTCACCCCGATGATCACGCCCGGCCTGGCCGTGTGGATCGTGATGGTGATCCGCTGGGGATGCCTGATAATCTCGAGCTCGGCTATGTCAGCGCCCTTCGTCTCAGGCATGCTCAGAACCTGCTTGCGAAGGCGCAGATCCTCGTGCAGGGTGTTGGCGTATTCCTTGGGATCAACGTACCAGCGCGAGGCCCAGGTCTTGTTGATCCCTATTCTAAGCCCTATGGGGTTTACTTTCTGTCCCATTACTTCCCAGCCTTTCCGGAAGCCCCGGCGCCCGCGATCTCGTCCACGACCACGGTAATGTGGCACATTCGCTTCAGCTGCATGTCCGCCCTTCCCTTTCCTCGGTACCAAATCCTTTTAAGCCTTGGCCCCTCGTCAATCATGATTTCCCTCACGTAAAGCATGTCCTCGGCGAGCTGCTTGTTGGCGACCAGCGCGTTCGAGGCGGCCGACTTTACCGTCTTGCTTATAAGCCTCGCGCCCTTGTGCGGCATGTTCTCAAGCGTCGCCATCGCGTCCGGATAAGGCTTGCGCCTGATCACGTCCGCTACCGGCCTTACCTTAAAGGGCGATCCGAAAATGAACCTGCTTATTGCCCTGTAACCTGTTTTTGCCTGCATATGCTCGGTACCTTCCTATTTTCCGCCGGCTTTCTTGTCCGAGCCGGCGTGGCCTCGGAAAATTCTCGTCGGCGCGAACTCGCCAAGCTTGTGCCCGACAAGGTTCTCCGTGATGTACACGGGTATCCACGTCTTTCCGTTGTGGACGGAAATCGTCCCCCCGACCATCTCGGGGATTATCGTCGAACAGCGGGAATAGGTCTTTATCATTTTCCGTTCCCCGGATCTGCTCAGCTTCAGCACTTTCTTGTACAGGCTCTTTTCGATGAAAGGGCCTTTCTTTACGGACCTTGACATGCTTCCTTCCTACCTTTTCTTTCCGCGGCTGACTATGAACCTGGAAGAAGGCTTGTGCTTTTTCCTCGTCTTGTACCCCTTGGTCGGCAAGCCCCAGGGGGTAACGGGGTGAATGCCCTTGCTCTTTCCCTCGCCGCCGCCGTGCGGGTGATCCACAGGGTTCATCGCCATGCCGCGAACGGTGGGGCGAATCCCAAGCCAGCGCTTGCGCCCGGCCTTTCCCAGGGTGGTATTCATATGATCCTCGTTGCCGACGGTCCCTATGGTCGCGCGGCATTTCTTGAAGACCATGCGCGTCTCGCCGGAGGGCAGCTTGACGGTAACGTAGTCGCCGCTTTTCGCCGCGATAAGCGCGCCCGTTCCGGCGGCCCGCGCCATCTGGCCGCCCTTTCCCAGGGTCAGTTCGATGTTGTACACGGTAAAGCCCAGCGGAATGTTTTCCAGGGGCAGCGAGTTTCCCGTCTCGATGGGCGCGTTCGGTCCGCTCATGACGACGGCGCCCTGCTTAAGGCCCTTCGGGGCGATGATGTAGCGTTTCTCGCCGTCCTCGTAAACGATGAGGGCGATGTTGGCGCTGCGGTTGGGATCGTACTCGATGCTGGCCACCGTTCCCGGTATGTCCACCTTGTCCCGCTTGAAGTCTATGATCCGGTAGCGGCGCTTGTGGCCGCCGCCCTTGTGCCGAACGCTTATCGTGCCGCGCGAGCGGCCGGACTTTTTAGTCAGGCCCTCGGTCAGGCTTTTTTCCGGCTTGACGCCCTTGGTCAGCTCGGAAAAGTCGAGGCTGACCCTCTGCCTCATGCCCGGAGTAACCGGCTTGTATGTTTTTACGCCCATTGCCTACCCCTACGCTCCCTCAAAAAGGCCGATTTTCTCGCCCTTGGGAAGCTTCACTATAGCCTTTTTCCAATCCGACGTGTAGCCCGGCCTGTTGCGCTGGCGCTTCGGCTTGCCGCCGACCACCATGATCGTGCAGGCTATTGGGTTTACGTTGAAAAGGCGCCTCACGGCTTCCTTTACCTGTATCTTGTTCGCCGACATCGCCACCTTGAACACGTACTTTCCTTCCTCGCGAAGCATGTTCGCCTTTTCGGAAAGCACCGGCTCTATAAGGATGTCCTCGTACATCATCATTGCGCGGCCTCCTTGTCCTTGGGCGCGTAAAACTCGTTGAGGTTTTTCGCCGCCGTTTCCAGCATCAGCACCTGCCGACCGTAAAAAAGGTCGTGCGCCCGCAGCCTGTTAAAGGACAGGTAGCTGAGCCAGGGAATATTGCCCGCCGCGCGCTTGATCATGGGATCGTCGTCCTTCAGCACGAGGACCGTGCGCAGGCCCGGATTGAAATTACCGAGCAGCCCCATCAAATCCCTGGTCTTGCCGGATTCGATGGAAAAGTCCTCAATGATCTTTACCATGTCGTGCCGAACCTTCAGGCTGAGAATCGTCTTCATCGCCTGCCGCTTGGCCTTTTTGTTTAT
>WRAL01000188.1 GCA_009780285.1 Treponema sp. | reverse complement strand
GGGAAATCGAGGGGATTCCCCTGCGAATAGCCACGGCGCATGGGGCGCCCGGCTTCGACTCGCCCGGCGCCGAGGCTATCGTGGCGGCGAAAATGGCGGCGAGGCTCGGGCCGGAAAAATTCCCGCCGGGAAGGGTCGTCCTGCACGAGGCCGGGCAGGGTTTTTTCCAATGCTGGCTCGTGGACGTTTTGCGCGGACGGATCGGACGCGCCGACTTTCCGGTCGTTCTAAGCGGAAGGAATGCGCTGGCGCTGGAAGCCGCGCGCCACAATCTTTGGGAAGCGGGCCGCGCTGTCGACGTTATTCCTGCGGCGGACCTGGAGCCCCTGCGCGCCCTCTTTCCCGGTGACTGCGCCGTCGTCGCGGCCTTTCCCGGCCTGGTCCCGCAAAGCTCCCTTCCCAAGGGCTCGGATCAAATGGCCTCGTTCTGGGACGACGCGCGCGAGCTTCTTTCGCCCGGCGGAATACTGCTCGTCGCCTTCGGCTCCTCGGAGGCCGAGCTTTTCGACCGGAGAAAGCCGGCCGGCTTCGCCCGCCTTGGAACCCTGCGGCGCGACGGCCGTCGCGCCCTGGCCTACAGGCGCGCGGGCCAAAGCGCCGAAGGCGCTTTGGCCTCGGAGTTTGAAGGCGGGCTCAGCCCGCCTTCAAACTCCACGCATTAAGGCCTGACCAACCTAAAATCTCCGTTCAAGGCGCATGGGCGCCTTGAACGGAGATTTTTCCTATAAAAGAGCGGCCTTCCTTGCTAGAGCCCAGCGCATATGCCCTCCGGCCGGCGGCAGCGCGGCGCCGAGGGCGGGCCAATGCGCCTGCGGCGCTTTGGCCTCGGAGTTTGGAGGCGGGCTAAAGCCCGCCTCCAAACTCCACACATGATTGCCATGACCGAGGACCCGCGCGCGGCGGAGCGCAGGGAGCCACGGATCAAAGGCCTTGGATCCCAAAGGCCGCGCGGCCCGCTAGCGCAGCACCGTAATCCCAAGCTTGAACAGAACGGTCGTCGTGGTCGGATATTCCGGTGTGTCTATCCGGCTGAAGGGCCTGGGCTCGCCTGAGTTGGACGGGCCGTCTATGCCGGTGAAGCGCGAAAAGACCGCGCCGGCCTCGCCGAAAATCGCGATCGGCAGCCCGGGAAGGCTCCACTCGGCGTTCAGGCGCGCGATATGCATCCATTGGTAGGTCCCGTCGCGCAGGAAGTAGCGCCTTAGGCGGGGGTTCTCGCTCCTGCTGGCCGGATCGAGCTCGGAAAAAAGGTCGCTTCCCATCACGGCGCCGGATCCGAAGTTCGCGCCTCGGCGTATAAGCTGGTACTGAAAGGTCGTGGTGAGGCCTCGCGCCGGCATCGTTCGAAGCTGCGCCATGAACTCGTCGGAATTCGGCGGAAGGTAATGGCCCAGCGCCGCGCCGTTGTGCTGCCAGCCGGTGTGCATGATCCCGTTGTTCCAAGGGTTTGTGTTGCGCGTGTGCGTGTAGGCGAAGGGGTTTATCTTCGTGTAGCTCAGGCGCAGGTTAGTGAAGGCCCAGAGCGGAAGCGGAAAGTTAAGCCCCCCCTGGTAGGCGATCATCGTGCGCGAAAGGTTCCACATATCCTTCTGCGGCGCCATCTCGTCGACGAAAAGGGAGGCCCAAACATTTCCCAGGCCGGGGTACTGCGCCACAAGGTTCATCCCTATCGCCATGTTGTCGAAATACCCTATGTTGTTCTGGGTAAGCAGGTTGCTCGTAAGCGGGAACATATAGCCGAACTCGAAGCGCTTGGGCCAAATCGCCGCGTCGAAAAGATCGAGGAAAAGATAGTTCCCAAGCCTAAGCTGCAGCATGATCATCGAAAAGGCGTTCTGGAAGGCCAGCGCCGAGTCCCGTATTCCCTCGCGGTTCTCGTACTCAAGAATTCCCGTAATCGAGGAAAAGGTGATCCACGAAAAGGGGCTGAACTCGGCCTCCGCCGCCAGGAAGGGCCGGGCGGCGGCGTTGTACATAAGGCCCGTCCCCACCGGCGTGGATCCCCACTCGCGGCGCATCCTTCCCATGCGGAGGATCAGCGCGTCGTCGAGGAAGGAGGCGGCGATCTCGGCATGAAGGCCGTAGCCTATGGAATACTCGTTCGGCCAGCCTGAAAAGCTTGAGTTGGCCGGATCGTCCAGGGGGAAAATCGAGCCGTCCCAGCGCTTTTCGTAGGAAAAGGGAAAATGCGTTATCGGGCCGCCGTAGATTCGGATAAGCCGGTTCTCGAACCTTTCGTCCCAGCCGGAAAAGCCCTCGTAATAGGTATTGTAAAGGCCCAGGGACCTGCGCTGCGCCCGAATCAGGCCGGCCTCGTTGTAAAGGCCGTAGGAAACGTTGCGCCCGATGTCGCCGGAAAAATTTATCCGCAGCCAGCCTTCCATATCGACGCTCGTCTCGCCTAGCTCGGGGACCAGAGAGGCGGAAGCCTGGAAGTCGGCGCTCAGGTCCAGAAAGAACGAAAGCGGCGTCTCGGCCCTGCCCATCGCGGACTCGGCGAAAAAGATCCCCCGCCTAAGGTCGAGGCCGGGCTCCGGCCTTCGCAGATCGGCGAGCCTGTCCTCCAGGACCCGCCTCTCAAGCGCGCTGAGCCGGCCTGAATTGCCGGGAAGCAGCATCTCCCGTATCGCCCTTTCCACCACGGCGCGCGTGTAGGGCCTGACGCCGGACATAGGCGCGATAAGGCCCCGCGCCTGGGCGCTTTCAAGTATGCGGTAAACATGGTCGTCCATGGCGACCGCCGCGCGCGTCTGCGCGGCGAGCGGGACTGAAAGAAAGGCGGCAAGGAATGCCACAAACAGCGCTTGTCTCATCCAGCCATGGTATCAGGCTTTCGTTCCCTTGTATACACGAGGGGCCGGCGGCGCGAATTTCCTCGGGCCCCGCGCAGATCCCAAACCGCCCGATTCCTTGGCTTAGCCCGAAACGCCGCGACCCGGCGCCTAAAGGTATGATTCATTTAAGCTGCAAGCGAGAAAAATGCAATAAAAGCGTCGCCCCTCATTGACCTAAACAAGAAAAATTCTTACACTTGACAGGCCTTCGGAAGGTGCCGGAATCTTTTTTGAGCGGCCTCCCCTAGGTTACGATAGGCGCGCCTATCGCGCGAAGGGAGACGGCAAAGGGCGGGGAGCGTATTTCGGTCGAAATATTTTCCTTGACTAGCGCGCCGATTTCCGTATCTTATTTATATGGGAAGTTTTGACAAGCTTCTTGCACATTATCATGGCATATCCATAAGGAAAGTGGGGCCGAAGGAGAAGGGATTATGACAGCGCATAGACAGACGAAGATTCTTGAGGTGCTTTCGAAACACGGCAGGGCGGAGGTTCTGGCTTTGGCCGAGCTTCTGCGCGTTTCGCAGGTTACGATTCGAAAGGATCTGGATATCCTTGAGAACCGCAAGCTGGTTCGCAGGGAGCATGGCTACGCTCGCCTTAACAATGCCGACGACGTGGGAAAACGGATCGCGTTCAACTACGACATCAAGCGCAGGATCGCCAAAGCGGCGGCGGCGACCGTGAACGAGGGCGAGACGGTGATGATCGAATCCGGCTCGTGCTGCGCGCTTCTCGCCGAGGAGCTCGCCGGGGCGCAGAAGGACGTAACGATAATAACGAATTCCGTTTTTATCGTTAATTTTATTCGGAACGCGGCCCGAACGAAGATCATCCTTCTGGGCGGCTATTTCCAGCCGGAATCGCAGGTGCTCGTGGGCCCGATGACGAGGCAGTGCAGCGCGATCTTCTTCGCCGACAAATTTTTCGTCGGCGCCGACGGCTTCATCGCCAATTCCGGCTTTACCGGAAGGGATCACATGCGCTCGCAGACGGTGATGGACATGGCGGAAAACGCCAATCAGGTTTCGGTACTCACCGACGCCGAAAAGTTCAGCCGCCAGGGCGTGATGGCGCTGTTGCGCCTGGAAAAGGTGACGAACGTTTTTACCGACGACAGGATCCCCGCGGAGGCGGAAAGGCAGCTGCTGGAAAAGAACGTCAGGCTGTTCAAGGTCCCCGAAATCGAGGAGGAGGAGGCGTACTCGCGCCCGCCAAGGAGCGGCGCAAGGCGCAGCCTTAAGGCCGAGCCGGTAATCTAGGAGGCCGCCCTTCCCTAGTGTTCCGGAATATTCGGTTTGCAAAATCGAAACGTTCGGTAATTCCTTGCCAGGCAAGGAATTACCTCAACCTGCATACCGTCATTTGAATATTCCGGAACACTAGGATTTTGG
>WRAL01000187.1 GCA_009780285.1 Treponema sp. | reverse complement strand
GGCGGCATTTTCGGGCCAAGGATTCTTCCCTGCGGCGTACCGTCATCATAAATTCTTTCATGGATATTGTCAAGGCATTCTTCCCCGTAAACCACGGTAAAATCGCCGCCGAACTTGCGCTTGCGCAGGCCTTCACGAACGGCGCGCGCCAAAGGGCAGCCGCTTGTTTTCCAGATGCTAGCCACCTTTACGGCGGCGGGGTTCATTTTGCGCGCCATTCCCATCGAGGAAAAAAACTTAGCGCCGCTTGCGCTTGCAAGCTCGATCAAATCCAGCTTGTGGTTCATTATATCGATAGCGTCGATTATATAATCGGCTTTTTCAATTTCAAATTCGCCTGCGTCTTCCCGCGTGAACATTTTTTCCCACGCATGAATCTCGCAATAAGGGTTTATTTCAAGCATGCGTTCTTTTAGCGCCTCGACCTTCGGCCGTTCAAGGGTCGCTTGCGTGGCCTGCAATTGCCGGTTAAGATTGCTTTCGCAAACAGTGTCAAAATCAACGATAGTTATTTTTCCAATGCCGGATCGCGCAAGGGCCTCGACGCACCAGCTTCCAACGCCACCGACGCCAAAAACAATTACGCTGGCCGCCGCGAATTTTTCCAGCGCCTCCGAGCCAACCAAAATCCCAAGGCGCAAAAGCGCAGGATTATCCGTATTTCGCATCTACTTCGCTTCCTTTTTTTTATTTCGCGCCTGAGTTTGCGCGTAACTTTCCGCCTCGCTAAAAATGCACCCGCAGTACTTCTGTCTGTACAGGCCCATTTCGCGCGCCTCGTTCTGGCTTGCTTGAAACAGCGGACGAAAATCCCGGAACATAAAAGCGACGCCGCGCGCTTGCGTCGCTTCTTCCCCGGCTTGCCGTATCTGTTCCAGGTTTTGGTACGGGCTTATCGTAAGGCTTGTTCCAAAAGCGCCTATGCCAAGCTCGGCGGCGACGCTTGCCGCGCGATCCAGCCTTTGCGAGTAGCAGGCGGCGCAGCGTTTTTGCCGCTCGTCGCAGAACGCGCCCGGCCCGCGCATGAACGCAAGCAGATCGTAATCGCCCTCAACTATTAATGGAAGGTTCGCGTTTTGCGCGAAAGTCCGCAGCGCCTCAAGCCGGCTTTGGTATTCCGCCGAGGGATGAATGTTTGGGTTGTACCAAAAAAGCGTAGGCTCGATGCCCTCGGATATAAGGCTTTCGATGGGAGCGATGGCGCAGCCGGAGCAGCAGCAATGGAACAGCAGCCTCATTCAGGCCGCTGTTCCCGCCTGCGCGTCCGCCAACGCCTGGTTCAGGGCGCGGCGCAGGGCCAGTGAAAGCTGATCGCCGCAGGACGTGCCTTTTTCGCCGCACTGAAGCCCGCCGAGTTTTTCGGATAGTTCCCGCGCGTCCATTCCCTCGGCCAGAATCCCCAGCGCGCTAAGGTTGCCCTTGCAGCCGCGCGTAAAAGCGATGTCGTGAACTTTGCCCTCGCGCAGGTCGAAACTGACTTCCTGCGCGCAGGTTCCTTCGAGTTTGTAGCTTGCCATGCTTCCTCCAATGCGACACGAGGGACTCGAACCCCCCACCTACTGCTTAGAAGGCAGTTGCTCTATCCGGATGAGCTAGTGTCGCGAGCGTATCGTTCATCGTCGATCCTAGCGCAAACGCGCGTTTTGTTCCAGCCCCCGCCCAGGGTTTGGTTTTTGGGCCTTGATCGATCTATGGACAGCCAGGCGTGGAGTTTTGAGGCGGGCAAAAGCCCGCCTTCCAGGGCAACAGCATATACTTTTGGCGTGGGGGAATAGCAATACGGTGTCCTTATTGTGTCCTACAACGTCATGCTCCGACTTGATCGGAGCATCCGCCTGCGGCGGCGCAAGCAACCAGAGCGGCTGGAGGCCATTGGCAATGGACCCTCCGATCAAGTCGGCGCGCAGCCGCGAAGCGAGCGACGATAGGGAGCAGGGACAGCAGTCTGCCATCCCTAGGGCGGCCCGCGATTCCAGCCGATCCGGCAAAAATAAATTCCCTTGCGAAAGAGACGCGCGTCCGTTACAATTCCTTAAATAAGGCTTTATATGGAGGCTCAATGGCAAAGATTGCTTTTTTAGGCGCGGGAAGCACGGTTTTCGCGCGAAACGTTCTGGGCGACTGCATGGCGAGCGAAGCGCTCTCAGGCGCGGAGATAGCGCTGTACGACATCAACGGCGAGCGGCTCGCGCAGAGCGAGAAAATCCTTTCGGGCATAGGCCGCGCGCTGGGATCCAAGTCGAAAATCACGTGCCACGTCGGGCCGGAAAGCCTGGACGACGCGCTGCGCGGCGCGGACTTCGTCGTCAACGCCGTTCAGGTCGGCGGCTACGAGCCATGCACCGTTACCGACTTCGAAATTCCCAAAAAATACGGCCTGCGCCAGACCATCGCCGACACCTTCGGCATAGGCGGGATCATGCGGGCGCTGCGAACGATCCCCGTAATGGAAACTTTCGCGCGCGCCATCGAAAAAACCTGCCCACAGGCGTGGCTCCTTAATTACGCCAACCCCATGGGCGCGCTCACCGGCTACATGCTGCTGCACACCGGCGTGAAAACCGTCGGGCTTTGCCACAGCGTGCAAATTTGCTCAAGCGGGATTCTTCGCGCGCTGGGAATGGAGGACAAGCTCGCCGGGCGCAAGGAGCTTATCGCCGGCATCAACCACATGGGCTGGCTCCTGGAAATCCGCGACTCCGGCGGCGCCGACCTGTACCCGGAAATCCGCAGGCGCGCGCGGGAGAAAAACGCAAGCTCCAAGCACGACGACATGGTGCGCTTCGACTACATCGACAAGCTCGGCTACTACTGCACCGAGTCCAGCGAGCACAACGCCGAGTACAATCCCTTCTATATAAAAGCGCGCTACCCGGAGCTGATCGAAAGGTTCAACATCCCGCTAGACGAATACCCCCGGCGCTGCGTCGAGCAGGCGCGCGCATGGAAGGCCGACTACGAGCGCCTGGCAGCGCAGGAAACGCTCGCGCACAAGCGCTCCGGCGAATACGCGTCGCGCATGATGGAAGCGATTTCCACAGGTGGCGCGCCCTACGCGCTTAACGGAAACGTCCTTAACCGAGGAGGACTAATCGAAAACTTCCCGGCGAGCGCCTGCGTCGAGGTTCCCTGCCTAGTGGACGGAAGCGGCGTTCGCGGCTGCCACGTCGGAAGCCTGCCGCCGCAGCTTGCCGCGATGAACATGGCGCACATCGGCGTTCAGGCCGTGGTAATCGAGGCGGCGCGAACGCGCAAGCTGGAGCACGTCTACCACGCCGCCATGCTCGACCCGCACACCGCCGCCGAGCTATCGCTGGACGACATCCGCGCCATGACGGACGAGCTTATCGCGGCGCACGGAAGCTGGCTGCCCAAGTACAGCTAGCGTTCTGGAATATTCAAATGACGGTATGCAGGTTGAGGTAATTCCTTGCCAGGCAAGGAATTACCGAACGTTGCGATTTTGCAAACCGAATATTCCGGAACACTAGGGAAGCGGGCGGCGTCCGCGATAACGGACGCTGCCCCTTACTGACGGCGCCTTTCCAGAAGGCTTTGGATAAGGCGGTCGGTAATGTCCACGGTGGGGCTGTACCAAAGAACGCCGGGCGTGGCGTTCAGGTCCAGCACCATGGTAAAGCCGCCGGTTTCGGCGACATGGCGAATCTCGCTGTACACCAGGCCGAAAAACTCGTCGGTTTGGACAAGGGCGGCGCGTCTGGCCTCAAGCTCGGCCGTTCTTACCGCGTGAAATTCCCTCAGGTATTCCGTCCTTTCGCGAATGTCGTTTTCAAGCTGCGCGGCCAAAGTCCGATTCCCGGACGCCATCGCGTTGACGCGCGAGGACTGAAGCCCCTGTATCTCGGCGGTCATCCTGTTGATCTCCGCCTGAATCGCCGCGCTGTCCAGCTCAAGCTGCCTCACCTCCGTCGATTCGAGGAAAAAGACCGAGTAGACCCTGTTCAGATCCACCAGGGCGAAGCGGGTGATCTGCTGCTGCGCGAAAGCGGCGGACGCGGCGGCGCAGGCAAAAAGCGCGACGAAAATTAGCCTTTTCATGCAAAACTCCTAAAACGTTACGGATATAGAAAGAACCGGATCGAGGCCGCCAAGGAAGCCCCTAAACCAGGCCCCTTCCTGCCATTTTACCGATCCGTCCTCAACCATGAAGCGCTTCGCCAGGCTGAACCTGAAGGGAAGCTGCGGAATCGTTACCCTCAGGCCGCCGCCCAGGCTG
>WRAL01000186.1 GCA_009780285.1 Treponema sp. | reverse complement strand
GGCATGGACGCGGCCGGCGCGACGACAAGGCAAATCGCCGAGTACCTTTCGCTTAGGGGACAACGGGACGCGCTGGGCGCCCAGTCCCTCGCGAAGGCCGTTTCCTGCCTGCGCTCTTTTTTTCGCTACCTATGCGAGCGGGGGACGCGACCGGACAATCCGGCCGCGCTTCTGGAGCGCCCCGGCGCGCGCCGCCGCCTTCCGCAATGCATGGACGGGCAGACCGTCGAAAAAATCCTTGGCTCGATCGATTCAGGCGACGCGGGCGGCAAGCCGCTGGCAATTCGCGATCGCGCCCTGTTCGAGACGATCTATTCCGCCGGCCTGCGCGTGTCGGAAGCGGTGGCGCTTGACGTTGTCGATGTCGACTTCGCCGAGTCGGTATTGCGCGTCAAGGGAAAGGGCGGAAAGGAAAGGCTTGCGATTTTTGGCGGCGAGGCGGCGAAATGGCTAAAAAAATATTTGCATGAAATAAGGCCGGCCTTGATGGGCCCAAGGAGGCTTGCGTCGCAGGCGCTGTTTGTGGGCAGAAGCGGAAAAAGGCTTTCGCGCAAGGGAATCTGGAAAAATTACGCCAAGCACGCAACGCCCGTAGGCGTCGGTTCGCGCGTTCATGCGCTGCGCCACAGTTTCGCCACGGGCCTTTTAGAAGGCGGCGCCGACCTAAGGACTGTGCAGGAGCTTTTGGGCCATGCGGACATTACCACAACGCAGATCTACACGCACGTTAATTCAAGCCTTTTGCGCGAAAGCCATCGCAAGTACTTGCCCAGCCTTGAAAAGGCGCGAAGGCCGGAAGGGGAGGACGCGCCATGATGAGAAAAGACACAATCATAGCCGTTTTCGCCGTGGGCATAATCGCCGGTTCCGTAATTCTTTTTTATCAATGGGCCAAAGACAGGGATCGCAGGGAATTCGCCTCGGGCATAGCCGAGCTTAGCCCCCGGGGGAGGGTACCGCAGACCATCGAAGCGCTTGTGGACGCGATCGTTCTTTACGAGGAGCGCATCGAAAATCACATTCGGGACGCCGCGCAGACCGGCGCGTACTGGAAAATACTTGGCATACGGCTTGCCGACCGCGGAATGCACAGGGACGCGATTTACGCCTTCGAGCAGGCGATTCGATTTAACGCCGAGGATCCCACGCTGTTTTTTTTGACCGGCGAATCGGCCTGGATCGTCGCCACTTCGGCGCTGGATTTTCCCGGGCTGCAGGCATCCGAAAGGGACGAATATTTTAGGCTCGCCGAGTCCGCCTTCCTTCGCGCCATCGATATGGACGTTACCTATGGCCGCCCGCGCCTTAGCCTTGGAATAATGTACGCCGTCGATCTGGATAGGCCCCAGGACGCGATCGTTCAGCTCGATCGCTTCCTTCAGACTTCGCCCAGGGATGTGTCCGGAATGTTCGCGCTTGCGCGCTCTCATGCCATGATAGGGCAGTTAACGCAGGCAATCGAATTATACGAAAGAATTTTATCTATTAGCGGCGACGCCACCGTGCGCGCCGAGGCGCAGTCCAATATAAATCATCTTAGGGATTTTATGTGGAATGAGTGATCGCGGGATTTTGGATTTGGCCATCGCCAGGCTTAAAGGCTTTTCCTTTGGGGAAAAAACGATTCTTTGCGACGCGATCGAAAGCGAGGAAGATCTGGCGCGCCTATCCGGGCGGGACTTGACGGCGCTTGTCGGGCGTTCCCCGCGCTCGGCGCGGGCGGAGATCGAAAAAGCCCGCGCGCTTGCCGAAAAGGACGAGCGCGCCGCGCGGCTGCGCGGAATAAAATGGACCGGCTGGCGCGACGCGACGTACCCCCCCCTCCTAAGGGAGATCTACGATCCGCCGACCGCGCTTTTTTTCATGGGGAGCCTGCCGGACTGCGAAAAGCCCCTGGTCGCTATCGTGGGGACGCGAAAGCCTAGCGCGCAGGCGGCGACGCAGGCCTTCGACATCGCGCGGGGGCTTGCGCGCTCCGGCGTTTCGGTCGTTTCCGGCCTTGCGCTGGGCATTGACGCGATGGCGCACAGGGGCTGCATGGAAGGGGGCGCGCCGACTTACGCGGCGCTTGGATCCGGCATCGACTGCATTTATCCCGCGTCGAACCGGCACGTCGCGCGCAGGGCGCTGGATACGGGCGGGGGGATCATTTCCGAGTACCCGCCCGGCTTTCCGGCGCGCAAGTGGACTTTTCCTGCGAGAAACAGGATAATTTCAGGGCTGTGCAGGGGCGTTCTTATCGCCGAGGCGCCGGAAAAATCCGGGGCGCTGATCACGGCGCGCTTCGCCCTGGATCAAAACCGCGATCTCTGGGTCGCCTCGGAAGGCGTCGCCTCCTCTGGAGGCGGCGCCGAGGACGCGCGCTTTGACAGAACGGGCTGCCGGAGGCTTGCCCAAGACGGCGCGGACATAGTATATTCCGCTTCGGACATACTGCGCATGTGGGGCATGGAACCCGACGAGCGGTCCGGCGGCGGGCTTGAGCTTGGCCCGGGGGCCGCAGTTTCCTCCCTGGCCGATTCGCTGGGGATAGCGCTATGAGGGACATGAAAAAAGGCCGCGCCGCGGGCGCAAGGATTGAATATGGCAGCTAGTACGAAGGCGAAAATTCCGGCGGCGAAAAAGGGCGTCGCGGAAAAAGGCAAGGGATCGCGCTCGGCCCAGGAGCGGCGCGTGCTCGTTATAGTGGAATCCCCGACAAAGGCCGCTTCGTTCGAAAAATATTTGGGTGGCGACTACGCCGTGCTTGCCTCGATGGGGCATCTTATCGACCTTCCCAAGTCGCGCACCGGCGTGGACACGGAAAACGGTTTCGCGCCGGAATACATCACCGTGCGCGGCCGCGCCAAGATTCTTAAAACCCTTGTCGCCGCGGCGAAAAAAGCGCAAATGGTTTTGCTTGCAAGCGACCCGGATCGCGAGGGCGAGGCGATCGCCTGGCATCTAAAAAACGCCATCGAGGCGAAAACCGATTCCGTTCCGATCAAGCGCATCAGCTTTAACGAAGTGACTCCAACGGCCGTGCGCGAGGCCGTGGCGAACCCGCGCCCTATTGACGACGCGCTGGTCGAGTCGCAGAAAGCGCGCAGGGTTCTTGACAGGCTTGTCGGCTACAGCCTTTCGCCTCTTTTATGGAAGAAAGTAAAGAACGGCCTTTCCGCCGGACGCGTTCAGTCCGTGGCGCTGCGCCTGGTCTGCGAGCGCGAGAAGGAAGTCGAGGCCTTTATTCCGGAGGAATATTGGACGCTGGAAGCGGACTTTAAGACAGGAAAGAAAGCCTTTTCCGCGCAACTTGTGAAGTGGCGGGGCGGAAAGCCGGAGCTTGCCAACGAGGCCGCGGTAAAGGAAATAATCGGCGCCATCGAGAACGCGGACTGCGAGGTTTTCGACGTAAAGGAAAGCGACCGGACGATAAAGCCCAAGGCGCCTTTTATTACGTCGGAGCTGCAAAAAATGGCCGCGAACCGGCTTGGCTTTACGGCGCGAAAGACCATGCAGGTGGCGCAGCAGCTCTACGAAGGCGTTAGCGTGGGATCCTCGCGCGTGGGCCTTATTACCTACATGCGCACCGATTCCGTTCGCGTCTCGCCCGGCGCCCTGGCCGAATTGCGCGAATGGATTTCAAAGAATTATCCCGGGGAACTTCCGGCGCAGCCCAATGCCTACACTTCCGGAAAAAAGGCGCAGGACGCGCACGAGGCGATACGGCCCACCTCCGTGGCGCTTGAGCCGGATTCGATAGCGCAAAGCCTGACGCGGGATCAGGCGCGCCTTTACGCGATTATTTGGGAGCGCTTTGTTTCCAGCCAGATGACAAGCGCGCGCCTTCGCGCCACAAGCGCCGAGATTCGCGCCATAGGGAAGGCCGGGGGCGAGAACGCCGAGGCGATTTTCCGGGTTTCTGGCTCGAAAATTATTGAAAGCGGTTTTTACAAGGTGATAAAGGCGCTCGCCTCGAAAAAAGAAAACGGGGATCCCTGCCCGCCTTTGAAAGTCGGGGACAAGGTGCAGGCGCAGCAGTTTTATCCCGAGCAACATTTTACCCAAGGCCCGCCGCGCTATACCGAGGCCTCGATCATCGACATCCTGCGCGAGAAGGACATCGGCCGGCCCTCGACCTACGCGCCTATCATTTCCGTGCTTCTGGATCGCTATTACGTGGTGCGCTCGAACAAGCAGCTTGTTCCCACGGTTCTTGGCAGAAAAATTTGCGACGTTTTGGTCGAGCATTTTCCCGATTACGTCAACG
>WRAL01000185.1 GCA_009780285.1 Treponema sp. | reverse complement strand
AGGCGGATTTTTCCGACGAAAAGCGCGTTCGCGATCTTGTCCTGGAAATGAAAAACCAGTACGCGTCGAGCCTTTCTTCCGCCGGCAGCAGGTACGCGCTTTCCAGGGCCTGCCGCCACGCCTCGGCGGCCTCGCGGACCGGGGAAACCTGGCACGGCCTCAGCCAGCTTTTGTTTGTCAACGATCTTGCTAAGATGGAAATGCCGGCGATAATCGCGAGGCTTGACGACATGCGCGCCGCTATCGCGAGCTCGGGCGTCGTCGTAAGCCTTACCGGCGAATCCGGCGCCCTGCGCGCGAACGCGGCGGCTTTCGCGCGGCGCTTCGGCGATTTCGGCGCTCCGGCGCCCAGGCGAAAGGAGGAGCGCGCGAACGCAAGCGCTTGCGCCGAGCCCGCGCGCGAGGTTTTCGCCTCGCCCTCGCTGCAGGTGGGGTTCGCCGCGATGGCGCTTCCCGCCTCCGCTTTCGACAGCGACGCGCAGGCCGGCGAGACGGCGCTCGCGCACCATCTTTCCAACGGCGCGCTCTGGGAGGACATCAGGATGAAGGGCGGTGCCTACGGGGTCGGCGCCTCCAACGACAGCCTCGAAGGGATTTTTTCCTTTTCGACCTACAGGGATCCGGAACCGCTTCGCTCGCTTGATTCCTTTCTGGATGCGCTTAAAAAGCCGAGGCGCGCCTTCGGCTCCGCGGGCCTTACGGAAAGCGATCTTGAAAAAACCATCATAGGCTGCTACGCCCGCTCGACAAGGCCGCGCTCCCCGGCGGAAAAGGGCTGCATGGATTTCATGCGCTTTCTTTACGGCATAGAGGACGGCTACCGCGCGCGCTTTTTAAAGCGGCTCATAAATACAAGCGCTGCGGACCTTTCTTCGGCGCTGGCCGCGCTGGCCGCGAAAGAGCCAATGGGAAGGGCCGTTATTGCCGGCCTTAAGGACGCGCCGAAGATCGCCGGCGCGCTGGGCGTCGAGGCGCGGGAGCTGCCCTTCTAGGGCGGAGCGGCCGGCATGAAAGGAACAGCCTTTGCGCTTGCGCTCGCCATCGTAGTCGCGCTTGCGTCCTGCGTCGACAGGAATCCCGCGCGCCCGGAGGAACCGGCCGCAATGCGGGCCGATGATTTTCCGCCTGAAATCGAGGGCGCGGAACAAGGGCCGGAAGCGCCGCGGGAAATCTACATAGACGCGAACCCTGATTTTATCGCCCAGGTTATCGAAGGCGGCGCGGCGATCGCCATCGTCGCCTACTCCAGCGAAAGCGCCCATGCGCAGATCCCGGAAAGCATAGGCGGCCTTCCGGTCGTGGAAATCGGCGACTGGGCCTTCAGGGGACGCGGGCTTCTGAGCGCCGTCATTCCCCATAGCGTCAGGCGCATAGGGCGCTGGGCCTTCGCCGACAACGATCTTTCCGGCATCGAGATTCCGGCCGGCATCGCCCTTATCGATGCCGGCGCCTTTTTTGGCAACCGCATTGAAAGCCTTACCGTTCCGGGCGGCGTCGAGCGCGTCGGCGACTGGGCCTTCGCCCATAACGCCATCGCGCGCCTTGCCATCGAATCAAGCGGGACGATCATAGGCCAGGGCGCCTTCGCCGAAAATCAAATCGCCGTGGCAAGCCTTCCGACAAACGCCGCGCGCGTCGCGGCCAGCGCCTTCGACGGCAATCCCGCGCTGGCCGAGGGCGGCATCCGGGCGCCTCTGGGCATGCACGCGCGCTTCGATCCGGATCACGACTTCGACGCGCGCCTGATCGACGACGGCGCGGCGATTGAGATTGTGGGCTACGAAGGCGCGGGAACCGAGCCGCGCGTCCCGCCGACGATCTGGGGCCTGCCGGTGGTGGCGATAGGCGAATGGGCCTTCGCGCGCGAGGACTTGATCGGAGTTACCATTCCCGACAGCGTAAGGCGCGTTGACGAAAACGCCTTCGGGCTTTTTCAGCTTTCAGGAACGGCTATAGGGGAAAGCCTGGAATTTGCAGGCCGCGCGGCCTTTGCCAGAGGGCTGCTTCATGACGGGCGTTTCGGCAACACCATGATTCATGTGCTTATAAGCGAGCTTTCCCCGAGGCGGGAAGATGCGGAAGACGAGGAATCCCCGGCGGAAAATATTTATGGAATTGTTGATATTGAAGATTCCGAGGCCGGGGCAAGCGGCTTTCCCTGGAGCTTGCCGGGCATGGACGAAAGCGACTCCGGCCGGGGCGCGCCGGCGGAGGACGCCTCGCAGGCCGAGGAAGACGCCGATGACGATCAATAAATAGAGTTGTTCGGAAACTTCAGTTTCCGAACAACCTCCGTTTCAAAAAGCAAAATACGCAGTATTTTGCAGGACCTGTTCGACAACTAACCGAGTTGTCGAACAGGTCCAATAACGTTAGTCAGACAACGACCGAACAGCCTTTGGAGGGTAAAATGCAGATCCGAAAAACGAAAATCGTATGCTCGCTTGGACCGGCCTCGTCAACCGACGAGATCGTGCGCGAGCTTGTTCTTTCCGGCATGAACGTCGCGAGGCTCAATTTCTCGCACGGATCGCACGAGTCCCATCGCGAGGCCATAGAAAGGGTAAGGCGCGTTTCCGCCGAGCTTGGAACGGAGACAGCGATCCTCCTGGACACGAAAGGGCCGGAGATACGCACCGGCGTCGTGGAAAACGGCGAGCAGGTAACGATAAACGACGGCGACAGCGTCGTCGTCACTTTCGACGGCCGCGCGACCACGGCGGCGGAGGGCGACGAGCCGGCGCGCGTTTCGATCAGCTGGAAGGAAGCCGGATCGAAGCTAAAGCCCGGGCATCGCATTCTTATCGCCGACGGGCTTCTTGATCTTGAGGCGCTGGAGGTTTCGAGCGAGGCTATTGCCTGCCGCGCAAGCAACACGGCCACTATAGGCGGAAGGAAAAACGTCAACCTTATCGGCGTTCACGCGCAGCTCCCCATAATGAGCGCGCAGGACGCGAAGGACATCGCCTTTGGCGTGGAGATGGACGTCGATTACATCGCCGCGAGTTTCGTAAGCTTTCCTCACGAGATTACGGAAATTCGCAGGTATCTTGACAGCTTTGGATCCAGGATAAAGATCATCGCCAAAATCGAAAACGCCGAGGGCCTTGAGAACATTCGCGAGATCGCCAAGCTTTCCGACGGCGTGATGGTCGCGCGCGGCGATCTTGGCGTTCAGCTGCCCACGGAGGAAATTCCCCTTGCGCAAAAGCACATAATAAACGCCTGCCGCAGGGTCGGGAAGCCCGTGATCACGGCGACGCAGATGCTAGAGTCGATGATCGTGAACCCGCGCCCCACGCGCGCCGAGCTTACCGACGTCGCCAACGCGATATTCGACGGCACGGACGCGATCATGCTTTCTGGAGAGACCGCTTCCGGCGCGTATCCCTGCGAGGCGGTAAAAATGATGGATAAAATAGCGCGCGCGATCGAGCGATCGGAGGAATTCCGCGCGCGCATGATGACCACCTACGCGGACTGTTTTTCCTGGGGGCATAGGGCCACCGACAATCTTGGCGTCACCATGGCGAAGGCCGGCGTGGAAACGGCTTCAGCGGCGGAAGCCAAGGCCATCGTTATCCCGACCCTGAGCGGCAACAGCGCGCGCATACTGAGCGTGTTCAGGCCGAACCAGCCTATCTTCGCGATGACTTCAAACACGCGCGCGCATAGAACGATGCAATTGCTGTGGGGCGTTTATCCCTGCTATTCGCCGCGCGTGGACGACGCGGAGGGAATGATCCAGAACGCGATGAGAATCGCGATGGAAACCGGCATAGCCGAAATGTCCGACAAGATCGTTCTTGTCGCCGGCCTGCCCCTGGGCAGCCCGAATATGATCAACACGATTCGGATAATTCTTTTGGGAACCGTGCTTTTAAGGGCCGGCGCCGGAGGCTTCGCGAATCCCGCCACGACTTACGCGCAGGGCAAAATCGTCCACGCGGCGAACGCCGGCGACGCGCAAAGGAAAATAACGGCCGGCTCCAGCGAGATCCTTGTCTGCAAGGAGCTTACCTCGGAATACATGGGCGTGATGCAGACGGTAAGCGCGATAATCTGCGAGGGCGTTTCCGCGCTGAGCGAGGAGCGGCTGCGGGAAATAAACCCGGGCCTTGTGTGGCTGACGAACGCCTCAGGCGCTATCGAAAAGCTCGAGCAGGGGATAATCGTTACGGTCGACGCGTCGCAATTGCTTGTGTACGAAGGCTCGGTGATGCACGGCCAATAGCGCCGCGTCGAAAGGCGTCGCGCCCAAGGGAGCGCTT